>DASSPC010000132.1:0-15497 GCA_035699865.1 Oryzihumus sp.
GAAGTGGTCCAGGTCCTTCACCTTCGTCGTCGCCAGGATCATGTCGTTCTCCTTCGTCGGTGGGGGTCCCTCGGATCCCCAGCTCTTCCAGCGCTTTTCGGCTGGCCTGAAGGAAAGCCTCTGCCGCCTGGGCGTTCGGCGCGTGAGGAGATCTCCTCATTTCGGGTCCCCATCTCGCAGCGGTCCCCTCGACCTCGAACCGTGACGGGCCGTGTCACCCGGGCTCGGTCTCCGTGGCGCGGACCACCACCTCACGGTCGAAGGCCCAGCGGGTGGCCGCAGCACGGTTGGTGACGCCGAGCTTGGTGTAGATGTGCTGGATGTGGTTGTCGGCGGTCTTCGCCGAGATGAACAGCCGTTCAGAGATCTCCCGGGTGGTCGCCCCGTCGGCGATGAGCCGCAGCACTTGTGTCTCGCGAGCCGTCAGGCGGGCGATGGCGCCGCGGTGCTGGCTGGCTGCGGAGAGAGCGCGCTGGGCGAGGTCGATCTGGTGCACGGCGTAGGCGGCGGCTTCATGCAGATCCATCGCGCCGCCGACGGAGGCGAAGCGCGCCGACGCCTCTTCGCCGAGCTGGGCGTCGAGGCGCTCGCCGAGGTCGGCGAGGGTGGGCACGTGATGGAGGCTGGCCGGTTCGTTGGCCATCGCGCCGACCAGGGTGCGCGCGGTGGCAGGACGATCGAGCCGCTCGAACAGGGCCGGCAGGCTGGCCAGGGTGATGACCAGCTGCGCTACGGCGCCGGAGCGCAGAAACGCCTCGATGGATGTGCCGAAGAGGGTCAGCGCCGCCTCCAGCTGACCGTCCGAGGTGTGCAGCAGTGCGGCGTCACGGGCGAGGAAGCCCTCGAAGAACCGAATGTCGTGCTCGCCGAGCTGTGCGACGCCCTCGTCCCAGGTCTCCAGCGCGCGCTGCGGGTCCGCCTTCGAGTAGGCCAGCCCGACGATCCAGAGCGTGTAGACCAACCAGAAGGGGTTGCCCAGCCGGCGCGCCTCCGCAACCGCAGGACCGGTGAGCTCCAGCGCCTCCTTGATCCGACCGGCCGACTGCAGGCCGTCGACGTACGCCGCAATCCCGTAGGCCCGCCCGGCGCCGGACAGTGCAGCGACGTCCCGGGTCAGCTCGATGTAGCGATCCAGGTTCCCGCAGTAGACCTGTCCGAGCGCCTCGATGAACGTCGCGTAGCCGGGCTCGCAGGATTCGTAGCCCCCTTGGCCTTCCAGCTCGGTCGCCCGGTGGGCGTTCTCGTTCGCCACCGCGGCGCGTCCGACGAAGCACGCATACCCCGCCGCGGCATAGAGCCGGGGGAGTCGCCGGACGTCGGCCCGTGCGGCCGCTTCGAGCAGGGACTCGGCCCACGCGATGGTTTCGAAGAGCTCCACAGAGAACCCCATGAGGGCGGCGTGCGCGGCGATGTCGGTGGCGACTGCGGTGTGACCGCGATCGACGCTCCACCGGAACCCCGACCGCAGGTTCGCCAGTTCCGTCTGCACCCAGTCGACCTGAGTCCGCCACGCGGGACCGTTCCACTGCTCCCACCGCCGGGCTGCCTCGCCGGCGAAGTGCGCAGCGTGCCGATCGCGAACCACATCGCGCTGGGCGGCCTCCACCAGCCGCTCGTCGGCGAAGGCGCGAATCGTCTCGTACAGGCTGTACCGGGTCCGTGCGGAGCCGTGGTGGGCGCTCACCAAGGACTTGCGCACCAACGAGTCCAGGAGCCGCAGCACCTCGATGTCGTCGCTCGTCCCTGCGACAGCGCACAGTGCTGGCAGGTCGAACCCCCCTGCGAAGACCGACGCCGCTCGCAGGGCTGCGCGCTCGTCGTCGTTCAGCAGGTCGTAGGACCAGGCCATCGCGTGCCGCAGTGTCGTCTGGCGATCGGGCGCGAGCTCGGGCCCGATCAGCAGCCGGAACCGGTCACCGAGCCGGTCTCGCACCTCAACGGCACTCATGGCCGCCATTCGCGCCGCGGCCAGCTCGATGCCGAGGGGCAGCCCGTCGAGGGTCTCGCAGATCTCGACCACCGCGTCGGCGGTCTGCTCGTCGAAGATCCCGAACCCTGGCCGGACAGCGCCGGCGCGCTCCACGAACAGAGTCACGGCCTCGGACGTCACGCCGCCGTCCACGGTCAGCGGGGACACGGACACGAGCGTTTCCCCCGGCGCCGGCAGGCGCTCTCGGGATGTCGCCAGGATCCGGGGGACCTCGGAGCGGGCGAGGATCGCCCCGATCGCCTCCGCAGCCGCCGTGAGGACGTGCTCGCAGTTGTCGACCAGGATCAGCAGCCGGCGTCCGGCCACTGCTTCGGCGACCGTGTCGATGACGCGAGCATCACCCTGCGGTGTGATGCCCAGGGCGGTGGCGATCGCGTCTGGGACCGCGTCGGCGTTGCCCACGGGCGCCAGCTCGACCAGCCACGTGCCGTCAGGGAACTCGTCGGCAAGCTCCGCGCCGACCGCGAGCGCGAGTCGGGTCTTGCCGACGCCGCCCACGCCGCTGAGGGTGACCAGTTGGCGAGAGCGGACCAGCGCGGCCAGTTCGGGTAGCGCCCCGGCGCGCCCGACGAGGGTGGTCGTGGTGCGCGGCAGGTTGCCGCGCCTCGCCTCCAGGCTCACTGAGTCAGTCTGACACCGACCAGATCGAGGGTGCCGCATCCGATCGTTCGCGGATCACCCGTTCCGGGGGGTTCGCTCGGGTGTCGTGTCTCGTTAACCTCAACAAGCCGATCCGGGAGGGCGCGCGATGGATCATCTGACGCTGCTGGCCTACGCCGAGGACGAGCTGAACCGAGTCATCGCCGGGCTCGACGAGACGGAGATGGACGTCGTCACCAACTGCCCGCCCTGGACCGTCCGACGCCTGGCGAGCCACGCCTTGAAGAACCAGTTGTTCTGGGCAGGCAGTGTCACCGGGCAGAACCTCATGGCACTGGACGAGTCGATGGCCGCGGTGCCCTACGGGGGCGACCTGGCGCCGGTCGCCGCCGAGGTCACCGCGCTGGCTCTGCGGTTGTGGCACAGCGACGGAGTGATGGCCGCGAACCACGACACGCCATTCGGTGTTCTGCCCGGTGCCGTCGTCCTGGACTTTGCGGTCATCGATGCTGCTGCGCATGCCTGGGACCTGTCGGCGAGCCTGCGGCGCGCGATCGAGTTCCCCGCGGAGTCGGTCCCGGCGATGACGGACGTCGTCACCCTCACCTGCAACCGCCAAGCCATTGAGCTCGGTCTGATCAAGCCGCCCACGGTGTCGCCCGTCGACGCCACCGACACCGAGCGACTCATGGCCGCCGCCGGTCGCACCATCACCCGAGGGTGAGGCTCAGGCCACTCAGACCTGTGCGCTCACCGCTCGTGCCTGTATCGCCGCGGGTCACCTTCCAGCGCCGTTCCGGGTCAGTCGCCCGCTCCGGCGTCGCGCTTCTCGCTGATCACCTGGACGAGGTTGCCGCACGTGTCGTCGAAGACGGCCACGACAGCCGAGCCGATGTCGGTCGGCGCCTGCGTGAAGGTGACCCCCAGGCCGACGAGTCGGTCGTGCTCGGCCGCGACGTCGTCGACGGCGAACTGGACCAGCGGGATACCGTCGTTCGCGAGGGCCTCCCGGTAGGGGCCGACGGCAGGATGGTCGGAGGGTTCCAGCAGCAGCTGCGGACCAGCCGGGTCCTCGGGGGAGACCACGGTGAGCCAGAAGTTGTCACCGAGGGGGATGTCGTGGTGAACCGTGAAGCCGAGGACTCTGGTGTAGAAGTCGAGGGCGGCTCGCTGGTCGTCGACGTAGACGCTGGTGAGGCGGATCTTCATCAGGTGTCCTCTCGGCGCTCCGGCAGTCGCCACCGGTCGGCGATGACTGCCAGGGGCTCGGCGTTGAAGTAGTGGAGCTTGGTCCTGCCCTGTCGAGCGGTCGTCACGAGCCCGGCGCTCTCCAGCACGGCCAGGTGCTGCGAGATCGCCTGCCGGGTCGAGCCGAGACCGTGTCTGGTGGTGAGAACCGAGCAGAGGGCGAACAGAGTCTGGCCGTCCTGGCGGACGAGCTCGTCGAGGATGAGCCGTCTCGTCTCGTCGTCGAGCGCCCGGTAGACGTCGGCCATGTCGAGACCATAGGCAAGTGGTTTCTTGCATGTCAATCGTCTTCCGCGCAGGCTGCGTGTCGGCCGCGGACCAGCCACGCCGAGTGAGGGAGCATGGCTGCCATGCGTAGGGGGCGACGCCGACATGGCAGTGGGCTGGTGCGAGCCCCACGCTCCGGGCGTGCGCGGCTGGACCTGGCTGCCCTGTCGCCGGAGGTCCGAGCGGTGGTTGAGTCGCTCATCGACGACGGCGACGTCGAGATCACACGATCGGGTGAGCAGGTGGGCACCTTGGCGTTCACGCCGGCGGTCCTCGACGGGGCGGTCCTGCCGCCGGATCCTCCCGGCGGCCCGGGCCGGGGAGCTCAGCGGGAGGGGACCAAGGTCGTCGCGACCACCATGCTCATGTCCGACGCGGCGCGCAGGCGGCTCAGCGACGCGTTCGGCCCCGACTACCTGGTTCTTGACTTCACGGAGGCTCCCTCCACGGCCGACATCGTGTTGACGCAGCCGGTGAGCCCGCAGCTGACCCACCGGTGGACGGTCATGTTCCCTCAGGCTCAGGTGCTGGTCACCGAGATCCTCGATCCGGAGTTCGGGCTCGATGTCAGTGGGCCTGTCGGGCGACTACTGGATGCGGGCGCGCACGCATACCTTCCGCCCCGGCCGGTGGAGCAAGTCGCCGAGAACGTCCGCGCGTACCTTGCCGCCCAGGCTCGCCCGGAAGTCGGGTCTCGCGGTGCGACTTGGCCCGAGCTGGGACCGGGTGGTGGCGCGGTCTAGTCGAGAAGAGCTCACCTGCTCGAATGGGCTTTGGACACTGCGGCTGAGCCCTACAGTCGGCATCCATGAGCGGTAGGGGGATCGCGCCGGCGACGGGGGTCGCGGCCCGAGGGCGCGCAGGTCGCTGCGGGCCAGGGCCACTGCGCCGGCGTCAGCGCCACGGGCGCGCTTCCGTGCTGGCGTCGTTAGTGGCCGCGCTCGCCCTGTCCAGCTGTGCGGCCGGATCGTCGAAGGACCCCGCGCCCGCACCGGCACCGGCGGGCACGGCGAAGTGGGATGCGGCATCCGGCCCGGCAACATTCCTGTCGGTCACCGAGCTGGGCCAGCTGGAGTTGCGCTCGTCTGCCGACGGCGCGCTCCTGAAGGTCATCTACCCGGCATCCAGGGCGGCATACGTCTCCGCTGCCCGCGTCGCCGAGGACACGCTGATCCTTGCCCACAGCAGCGCCTGCCGGGCAACACTGGAGGAGGTGAACACCTCCACCGGCCACCGGCGTGTCATCCGCACCATGGGCAACGTCGTCAGCGGCCTGACGGTGAGCCCGGATGGTCGCACCGCCGCCTTCGTGACGACGCCCGCGCCCTGTGCCACGCCTTCACCGCCCGGCAGCGAAGGCGGCACCGCGGCTGACGCCTTCGCATCGTTCCTGCCGAGCGTGCTCGCTGTGACGCCACTGGCCGGAGGGCCCGTGGTCACGGCTGCAACTGACATGCCTGGTCACCCGCTGACTCACGTGAGCTGGTCCCCGGACGGCACGCGGATTGCGGCGACCTACCTGGGTGACACCCCGCAGGTGCTCCTCTTCTCGGCGTCCCACCCCAGCTTCGCCACGGCGTCTCGCCTCGCTGCGCCCACCGGGTGCGCCTACTTCTTCCCGGTGTGGACCCGGGCCGGACTGATCGTGGTCAAAGGGTGCGGACCGGACCCGACGCTGTCCCCGAGCGCGCTGGTCCGTCTCGCTCCGGGAGGGAAGGCCAACGCGTCGTGGCCGTTACCTGACTGCATCAACGGCATCACGGGTGCGGCCGACGCGAGCAACACCCACGTCCTGCTCAGCCTGGGCGTCGGCTACGGCACCGACGTCTGCGACAAGGGGCATGTCCATCGAGTCGTCATGCTCGCCAGGCAGGGGCTCCGGGTCGTGCTCGACGTCCCGTACAACCGTGAAGGCCTCGACGTCGTGGACTGGTAACCCCGGCGCCGCTCAACCGGCCGTCCCTACGGGGCGTGCCGGTACCTCATCGCCTTCAACGGTCGATGCGTCGAGTGGCACGCCGCTGTTTCACCGACGGTCCGTTCGTCGAGACCAAGGAGCACCTCGGCGGCTTCGTCGTCGCGGATGTGGCCGACGAGGAGGCGGCGCGGTTGTGGGCGGGAAAGGTCGCGGTGGCCTGCTGCTGGCCGCAGGAGGTACGACGCTTCCGGGTCCCCATGCAATTTCCAGAGACTTCCTGAAGAGGTCGGCTCTCGCGGGCGTCGTGAGACGAGGCCGCACCGACCCGCATTGACGTACGAGATGGGTGGGGCAACGCGCGCAACGCTGCGGTCACAGGCCGAATGCCCCGCCGTGGACGAGGATCAGCAGCCCGATACCGATCAGCACAGCGGGTAGCAGCACGTGACTTGAGCGGGACAGCGCCCTCGCGACCATCGGCCGGGTCGCGACGAAGAGGCCGACCGTGCACCAGACGCCGACCAAGACCAGGAACACCGCGCAGTAGGTGATCAGGCCCGCTGTGTCCGTGGTGGTGAAGACGGGCACGTAGACGCCGATGTTGTCGCCACCGTTGGCGAACGTCACTCCGGCGACAGCGAGGATGGCGGGCGCGGTCTGCCTCCCGCGCGGGCTCCTGGTGGGGGAGTCGGCCACATCGTGGTGACGCTCTCGCCAGACCCGCCAAGCGGCCCGGATGCCGAGAAGCAAGGGCAGCAGGCCGAGGTAGGGGATGAGGGCCTCGGGAAGCAGGCCGGCGCCGAGCGACCCGAGGACGGAAGCGGTGAGGATGGCCGCGAACCCGACGTACTGCCCAAGGGCCACGCGGAGGGCGCCAGTGCGGTGCCCGGCCGCCTGGCCGAAGAACAGGGCTAGGACGACGATGTCGTCGATGTTGGTCACGGCGAACATCGCCACGGCCTGACCCAGGGTCGTCAACCCCACCTCTGCCTCCTGCTCGAGTCGACGCCGAAGCGGCCGGGGGCGCGTCGCCTACCCAAGCTCGGTCAGCTGCTGGACCGACCGGGACAGGAGGCAGAACTCGTTGCCCTCCGGGTCTGCCAGCACCACCCAGCTCGCCTCGGACGACTGTCCGACGTCCACCTGTCGGGCTCCCAGCGCCAGCAGCCGGTCGAGCTCATCCGACGTCGAGACTCCGTCAGCACGCAGATCGAAGTGCATGCGGTTCTTGACTGTCTTGCCCTCGGGCACGGCGAAGACGTCGATCATCGGCCACGACCGCTCGTGGTCGCCGATGGTGATGCCGCCGGGTTCTCGCTCGAGGATGGTCCAGCCGAGTACGGCACACCAGAAGTCGGCAACGACGTCGGGGTCGACGGCATCGATCGCGATGACGGCTAGGCGGCTCGGCATTCGGGCATTGTCCCGCAGCGGTCAGGCCTGCGGCTTTTCGTGCGGAGTGAGTGACGGGACGTGAACCCCCATGACCGGCCGGGAAGGACGGGCCGGTGCCGTACGGCCCGCGGCGAGCCACGGAAATGTCCGACGGCAGCCGTGCGATGCTCGGGACGGGCTGCCTCGCGAAGAGTTTCCGGGATGGTGTCGTATCAAGGCGCAGCCGTTCGTGGAACTAGTGTGCGGCGGCCGGCCAGGCCGCCGGCGACGAGGAGTCCGGAAAGGCCCTCGTCCGGGACTCAGAGGAGACGACCATGACGGAGTACCTGATCACCTTCAACGATGAGTGGGTGCCCGACCACACAGCGGAGGAGCTGCGCGCGAAGGGCACGGCCGCCCGGGCCGTGCTCGAGGAGATGCAGGCCGACGGAGTCCTGATCTTCACCAACGGCGGGCTCGACCGGTCCACCGCGGTGTGCAGTGTCGAGCCGGTTGACGGCAAGCCCGTCTTCACCGACGGCCCGTATGTCGAGACCAAGGAGCACCTCGGCGGCTTCGCCGTCGTGGACGTGCCCGACGACGCGGCGGCGCGATACTGGGCCGGCAGGCTCGCGACCGTGCTCGACTGGCCGCAGGAGGTGCACCGGTTCCGAGGTCCTGGTCAGGCCCGGCGTCACGGCACCGGGGAGAAGTGAGCGCGGCTGCTGCAGAATCCGCCTGAGCCATCGAGGGACTCGCGGATGACGTTCGGCGTGGGGAGCTCGCCACGTGCGCCGCCGTTGTCACTCAGTTGGTCATTCGGCGGCCGAGCGCCCCTGGCGCGTAAGGATGGCGGCGGTCTCCAGAAAGGTCGTTGCCTCGTCGGCGTAGCCGTGCCAGCGCAGGTAGAGGGCGGTCGTGACGCGCTCGACGAAAGCCCAGCGCCACACACGCTCGGGGTCGGTATCGGTGAGCTCGGCCAGACGGCGGCACTCCTCGAGCAGAAGCATGACTCCCGAGCCAGGCTCGGACTCCTCTGCCGCCATGATCTCCCCGCACGCGTCCCGCAGGACGACCCCCAGGTCGTAGGCGCGCTCACCGACGAACCCGTCCGGATCGATCAAGGCCCAGCCGGGCCCGCTGCGCAGCACGTTGCCGGAATGGGGGTCACCGTGACAGACGACCTCCGGCCGCTCGGACGCGGCCAACTCCTTCGCGTACCGGGTGGCCTGGGTGAGGACATCGGGGTGGTGCTGGTGCCCGTAGCGCGGCCCCAAGTCGGCCAGGATCGTCAACAGCCCAGACGCCTTGCCTACGTACGGGCTGCCACAATCCAGACTCACGCGCCAGGCGTCCCGCAGCAACGGCACGATCAGCTCAGCCTGCTGGGCGACCGTCGACGCCTCCGCCCAGAGTGCATGGCCGAGCCGCTCGGTGAGCAGAGCGCCGCGGCTGGCGTCCCACGCCAGAACTCGTGCGTAGCCGCGACCGTCTGCAGCACGCATGACGCACGCGGCGGTGTCCAGGCGGCCCGGTTCCGCGATCTTGAGGACGCCCGCAGTGCCGTCCTCTCTCGTCACAGCCAAGGTGGGCGTACCCGCGCCACCGTCCAGCCATCGCTCGGCCGTCAGCCTCCAGTCATGGCACACCGCTCGTAACGACCTGGAGAAATGCTCCACAGACGCCCCGACGTTCCGGTCGGAGATGGCGAGCCGACGCCTGGCCTCTGCTATCGCGTCGTCGATGGCGTCCGGGCTCACTCGGGAAGGCTACCGAGCAGCGGCCTGACGGACGCTCCTGTCCGAGCCGCCGGTCGTAGTTTCCTTGTCATTTCACCAATACGCGGCGCCCATTGGCAGGAGAGGCAGCTGACAGGTTTGGGCGAATCCGCGTCGAGCGCGTCCTCTCCCTGATAGAAAGGCGCCGCTTATGTCAGGGGGTTCACTGTGCGAGTTCGTGTCGGCCTCGTCGTGCTTGCGGCTGTAGCCACCCTGATGTCCTCCTGCGGCGGAGGCGCCACCGGGTCTGCTGTTCCGGTGCATCTCAAGACAGCACCCGCGGCCCCGATGGCCACCTGGCTGTCGCTGTCCGGCGACATCCTGGCGAAGGGGGCGCCCACTCAGGTGGGACCAGTCGGCCACGTCAGCGCGCCTGAGGTGACGGATGGGCTCACGTGGCTGTCGGGGTACCTCGCGAAGGTGCACGGAGACTTCGGGTGGCTCTGCTCGAAGCCGGGGTCGAGCAGCCCAACCAAGGAAGCAACGTCAGCTGAGACCGTGGGGGACCTCTTCTCCGGCAAGGCGGGCGACCTGTTACTCAACGACCTGGAGCCGCGGCTCGCTTCGGACAAGTTGGACTGCTCCGCCGTGACCCCCGCGGCCCCGGGCGTAGTCGTGGGACCTCAGTCGATGAAGGTGACGAGGGACCCCCAGTCCGCGGATCTCATTGACGTCGCCTACCGCGGTCGGTTCGGCTACCGAATGAGGGATCGCAAAGACGCCACGGAGGCCCTGTATGCGGGGGACTTCCGCGTCGACTACGCCCTGAACGCGGACGACTCCGGCTGGCACATCTGGTGGGTCGACGAGGACTATCGACGGTTCGGTCGCGGGTGGATACCCGGCGTGCCGCTTCCAGCCGGGTTCGGTCAGGGCGAGGTCGTGCAGCCGCTGCCGGACGCAAGCGCGGACACGGCCTCGGCCGTTCAGGCTGCGGTCTCGAAGACGCTGGCTCAGCCGGGCGCGACCTGGACGCACGCACGTGATTTCTCGCCGCGCTTTGGGGCCCGTGGTACGACCACGGTGTCGGGCACGGTTGCGCTTGCTTCCGGGACCGCGTCCCTGGCCGATACGGCTGACCCCACCGCCCAAGAGCTGATCTTCGATCACGGCAAGATCGACCTCTCGCCGGTGACAGTGCCGATCTCAGTGGTGCCTGGAGAGGCCGTGCCGAAGGGGGCGAAGTGGCGCGGTTGGGATCCAACGTCTTCGACGGTCAAGGGCCTCGGAGATGACACCAGTCCCTTTGTCGCACTCTCCCTGCTGAAGCAGGCTTCGAGTGCTGCCGTGGCGGACTGCTCTGGCGCGGCGACGAAGGTCAGGGCCAGTGACTGCTACCGGGTTCGCGTGCCCGCCGCAGCCGCCGCGTACAGCGGGGGGTTAACCACGCGTGAGGGGTGGTGGGGGCTCTCAAGTGGCCTCTTTGCGTTCGACGTCGACCTCGGGACCGACGCCGGGGGACGGGTTGTGTGGATCGGACGGCACTTTCAGATCAGGTCACTCGGGCAGGTTGTGGACGACGTCGACGTGTCGGACACTCTGACCGATTTCAAGCTTTCCGCGCCGAAGCCTCCTCCGCGCCCGTCTGAAAGCCAGATCGCCGAAGACGGGGCCTACTACCTCCGCAACCAGTAATCGCGGAACCCTGTTGTCAGTTGAGGGGGCAGTTCTGTGACGCAGTGGCGACGGCCTCGTCGTACCGCTGCAGTTGTTCGTTGCCGGACCGCCAGCTCATCTGCCACATCGTCACCGCTTGCGCAGGCGTGATCTGCCGTAGGCGCAGGGCCTCCATGTCCTGAATGTGTTCTGCCCAGGTGAGGACTCCGGCACGGGCCAGCGTCAATGTTCGGTCGGACCGCGCAAGGGAGGCATGGCAGGCCTCCAGCTGCTGAACTTGCTGGGGTTGCGCGAAACGGGCGAGGTCCTGCGTCAGCGGCGCGCAGGCCGTCCCCCTGCCGGAGACATAGGCAGCGTCGGCGGTGTTGAAAGCGGTCACTGCCTGCATGGCCCCAACCCGCGAACTGGCCCAGAAGCCCTGAGCGACCGACAGGGTGATCTTCCCGGCGACGAGCAGGTTCATTGCCTCAATGTGCTTGCGCCAGAGCGCGAGTGACGTGGCAGCGGAACTCAGGGCCGACTCCTGTCGCAGGTGCGAAACCTGGCAGCTGTCCACCGCGTCCGTGATGGCCCGGGCCCGCGCGCTGGCAGCGGGCGTCGTCGATCCAGCTGCCGCCGCGAAGTGTGTCGCCTCTGGCTCGCCCCTCACCTGCACCCAGACGATCGCGATCGCGAGGGCGATCATGGCGAGGCCTGCCACGCGAAGTGGGCGGAGGGCACCAGCCACAATCCGTCGGGGCCGCTCGTGCCTGCCCGCGATGCGCTTGCTCATTACTCACCTGCCAGAGGGTCGAACTTCGACGAGTATGACCTCGCGCCGCTGGATACGGAATGCCTGCGAGGCGTCACGTCACCACGGGAGGCGGTTAGGTATGCCGTACTCAGCCGGCGTGGTCGAAGTGGCATACCTAGACCCCGCCCGGGCCGCTGCGAGGCACCCCCATACGAACAGGTTCGTGCCCCAATCGGCCGACGATTCGGCGGTGGCGCCATGGTCCGTCTCACGCGGCTTCGCTCCGGTAGAGATCCCGGATGCGTGCGGCGCAGGCGCACAGCGCCACTTCGAGCTTCGTGAAGGCGTGCTCGAACTCGGCCTCTCACTTGGCCAGCGTCTTCTGCCCGATCGGGACACGGATGACAACGTCGTGCGCGTCGGTCACCAACCGGCGTATCTCGTCATCGAGGACCAAACCCGGCCCAGCGGGAGACCTCGAGCGCGGCGAGTCGGTGCTCTTCGTGCAGCTTGTCGTCGTCGATCTGGTGGCTGCCGTACGTGCGGTCTATTCGGGCGACCGTCAGTCCGAGAAGGTGGTCAGTGGGCTGCTAGACCGGGACGGGATGCATGGTCCGGTGCGCCAGCGCGTAGAGGCCCAGCCAGGTTGCGTAGCTGAGCGCGACCAGGGTGAGAGCGATGAACGCCAGAACCCAGGTGCGGCTAGGCCAGTGTCCGCGGCGCTGCGCATAACCCGCTCCCGCGAGGAGGCCGAGCGCGGACGGCAGGAGGGCCAGCCCGGCGACGCGGCTCCGCGCGTTCACGTACAGGGCGACGGCGGTGAGCCCTAGGACGCTGCCAGCTAGTGCGACCGTCCGGACACGCTGAACGAGGATCCTGGTGTCGCCCTCCCATGGCATGGCCGGAGCGTACAGCCGCGCCTTGATGCGATGGGGCGAACTCATGGGTCTTCGACGGGGCGACCTCGACCTCGACGAAGCGCTGGTGAGTATCGAGCGGTCGACGACCGAAGTTGGCACCAGGTTGGTGACCAAGAGCCCAAGACGGACGCCGGCCGTCGGGTCGTCGCTCTTCCAGTGGCACTCGTCCCTGAGATCCGGAAGCACCTCGACTCGTTCGCCGAGCCGGGGGAGGAGGGGCGGGTCTTTGTCGGGCCCAAAGGGGCTACTCCGATCCGGCGCAACGCCAAGGTCTGGAGTCGAGCGAAGGCCAGGGCATCGGTGTCCCCGGAACTGCACTTCCACGACCTCCGGCACACGGGCAACCACGTCGCCGCCGCGTCTGGGGCCACGACCCGTGAGCCGATGGGTCGAATGAGGCACGCGTCAATGCGCGCCGCGTTGATCTACCAGCACACGACGAGCCAGCGCGATCGCGAAATAGCCGACGCGCTGGGCCAGCGGATCGAGGCCGCCCGCCTCCTCGCGGAGGCTTCGGGAAATTGCCCGGTCGACGCCACGCCGGGAGGTCGAAATCGAGGAACTAGTGGCCCATGAATGGCCCATCGATCCCAAATGCCTCCCGCAAACGAAGAAGCCGCAGGGCGGGTGTGAACCCATGACCTGCGGCTTTTCGTGTGGAGCGGGTGACGGGAATCGAACCCGCATGACCAGCTTGGAAGGTCGGGCCGTCCCTGTGGTGGCCGCTCGATTGGCGCTCTCGAGGAACGCTCTGAGTGACCGCCAATGACCGCGACTTCGCGCAGCGAATAGCACGCTAATCGCACGCGGCGGATGACATGCTCCGGATGTGGCCGACGAAACGCAGGCGCCTCCGCGGGGAGCCAACCATCCGACGAGATGGTGGCTTGCCTCAGCTCTCCTACTCGTCGTCACAGCCATCGGCTGCGGTTTGTTGGGGAACCTGGCGCTGCAGCCGCCCGAGGATGGGACGGACGCAAATGCCATGGCCGCGATGTCCTGCTTCGCGCTCAGCGCCTTGTTTGCCGTCATGGCCTTGGCTTCCGGCATGACCTACCTCGTCGTTTGGGTGAGATCACGCCGGTCGACCGTCCCGGGTTGGTACGCCGACCCCACGGGCCGGTCATCGTTACGTTGGTGGGATGGCATTGCCTGGACCGACTGGACGGCTTGACTCCTTCCGAAACGTGTCAGGCCGTCGCCCGCCTGTCAGGCCCTTGGTCCGCCCTCCGTACCTTCGCGAGGCAGCGACGATCGCGGGAGGGTCGCCGCGAGGGAGACCGCTCGCTGGGTTGCGGCGATGATCGAGCTTGGCTCTCAGAAGGGCTTGATCGGTGCGGCCGACCTGGCGGCCCGCTCGACCTTCGCGCAGTAGGCCGCACGGGCTTCCTCGTCGATCGGCTGCTCGTGTTCGGGGCGCAACCCGGTCCGGCCGTCGAGGCCCTCGCGAAGGATATCGGCGTGCCCGGCATGTCGGATGGACTCGCCGAGGACGTGGACGATGATGGCGAAGAGGTTGGTGTTGAGATACGGCTCCGGCCACCACGGCACGTGGCCGGGGGCGTCGAGGGGAAGCTCGTTGATCGTCGCGTCCGAGTGTTCCCACGTGCGCCGGTAGAAGCCGATGATCTGATCTCGGGTCTCGCCCTCAGCAGCCCACAGATCGTTGCCGTTGTAGTCCTGCCAGCGGGGCAGCCGTTCCGGGGAAGGGCGGTCGAATACCTCGCCGAAGTACCTGGCCTCGACGGTGGCCACGTGTTTGACCAGGCCGAGCAGGTTGGTGCCGGTCGCTGTCAAAGGTCGGCGGGCGTCGTATTCGGACAAGCCATCGAGTTTCCAGAGCAGCGCCTTGCGGTCCCGCCGCAGCCTCTCGTGCAGGTTTTGTTTCGCGAATTCATCGATCATGCGGCATGAGCCTGCCATGGTTTGCTCGTGCAGCCCGGCAGGGAGAGCCACGGACCCGACAGCGGAGCAGTGGAGGGCGGCCGGAGAGGCGGTCAAGCCCTCACTGGCACGCCAAGGTGTGCGGGTGGAACCAGAGCCCGTTGCCGACCATTACTCCCCCTCAGGTGGGCATCGAGGCGCAAAGACATGACTTGTCGTTGAGCGAGAGCCGACTTCCCTGGTCTTCACGGGAGCCAAGGGCGCTCCGCTGAAGCGAGGCAACTGGCGGCGGACAGTCGCGTGGGCCGACAGCGTGGCCCGGGCAGGTCTGCCTGAGGGCTTTCACTTCCACGATCTGCGACACACCGGGAACCACCTGGCGGCCATGGCCGGCGCCTCGACTCGTGAGCTGATGCACCGGATGGGGCACGGCAGCATGCGCGCCGCTCTGGTCTACCAGCACGCCACCGATGAGCGGGCGAAGCAGATCGCGGCGGCTCTCAGCGACCTGGTCGAGAAGCAGTCGCACGCCGTCGACCAGCACGCTGACCGAGGACACGCGGGGCCGGCTGGGGACCTTGAGTCCGCGTCCTAATCGCACGCTAATCGCACGCGGGCTGAAATCGGCCCCGGCAACAGAGAAGCCGCAGGTCGGGTTTGGGCCCGTGACCTGCGGCTTTTCGTGTGGAGCGGGTGACGGGAATCGAACCCGCATGACCAGCTTGGAAGATGAGTCCCCGCCCCCCTCTGACCTGCCGAGAGCCTTTAGCCGTGCGGGGGGCCGGTTGCGCGGTGACTCCCGATTCATCGTGAGTGATCGTGGCATTGGGCACGGATTGGGCACGCGTCCAGCGCCCCTAATTGGTTGCCCTGCGGGTGACCGGGTCGGACCATTGGGCCATGGAGAAGTACGGACACGGCTGGGCCCGCATGGCGGGTGGCGAGGTGGCCGCGCTGTTCACGGCGACCGATCCGTCGGTTGCCTGTGGCTCGTTGGTCATCTTGGTGAGGGCCGCGTCCAGGTCCGAAGCGGTGGCCACGGGCAAGCAGCTCGGGCTACATGGGATCCATCTGCGTACGAATCCGCACCCGCCCGCGTCGAAAGACGTTGCAGTTCTGGAGGCGGCGGACGATTCAGTGCTGTGGCGGCGTTTCGATTCGGATGGGC
>DASSPC010000133.1:0-2423 GCA_035699865.1 Oryzihumus sp.
GAAGATCTCGCCGTAGAGGCCGAGGGAGACCACGCCCTCCTGGATGCGGGCGCCGCCGGAGTCGTTGATGCCGATGACCGGGCAGCCGGTCTTCATCGCCAGGTCCATGACCTTGACGATCTTCTCGCCGAAGACCTCGCCCAGCGAGCCGCCGAAGACGGTGAAGTCCTGGGCGAAGACGCAGACCGGGCGGCCGTCGACCGTGCCGTAGCCGGTGACGACGCCGTCGCCGTAGGGGCGGTTCTTCTGCTGACCGAAGGCGGTGGAGCGGTGTCGCGCGAGCTCGTCCATCTCGACGAACGAGCCCTCGTCGAGCAGCTGCTCGATGCGCTCCCGCGCGGTCTTCTTGCCCTTCGCGTGCTGCTTCTCGACCGCCCGCGCAGACCCGGCGTGGACCGCCTCGTCGTTGCGCCGGTGCAGGTCGGCCAGCTTGCCCGCGGTGGTGTGGATGTCGATCGCCGGTGCGTCGACGGCATCCGGACTCTGAACAGCATCAGCCATGTCGGGCAGCCTAGCCTTAGCCGCGTGAGAGAGCCGATGGACGTCCATGCCCTGCAGGAGGCGTTGCTCACTCCGGAGGGTCCGTGGAGCGCGCTGGACGTGCTCGACACGGTCGACTCCACCAACCTGGAGGCCCTGCGCGACCCCCGTCCGTGGCGGGTCGTCCTGGCCGAGCACCAGAGCGCCGGACGGGGCCGGCTCACCCGCCAGTGGGAGGCCCCCGCCCGGGCGTCCGTGGCCGTCTCGGTGGTGCTTCCCGTGGGCGGCAGCTCGGATCCGGGCTGGCTGCCCCTGGTGACGGGTATGGCGATGGGCCGGGCCCTCGCGGACGTCGCCGGGGTGCGCCCCGGCCTGAAGTGGCCCAACGACCTGCTCCTGGGGGAGCGCAAGGTCTGCGGCGTGCTGTGCGAGCTGACCGGCAACGGCACCGTGGTGGTGGCCGGTGCCGGCGCCAACGTCGACCAGGAGCAGCACGAGCTGCCGGTGCCGACCGCGACCTCGTTGCGCCTCGCGGGGGCGCAGGGCATCCGCCGGGAGGACGTGGTCATCGCCTTCCTGGGCCACCTGGCGGCGCTGCACGGGGAGTGGGTCCTCGGGGGAGCGGCGCTGGGACGGGTGCGGACGGCATACCGGCAGGAGTGCGTGACGATCGGACAGGAGGTCGACGTCCACCAGCCCGGCGGCGCCCTGCTGCGCGGCACCGCCACCGGGGTCGACGACAGCGGCCGGCTCGTCCTGGAGACCGGCCGGGGACGGGTGGTCCACGCGGCCGGTGACGTCGTCCATGTGCGTCGGGTCACATGACCACAGCCTGACAGGGCATGATCGGGCGTGTGCCTCGAAACCTGACGCAGTGACGCGTGCCCCGCATGGGTCGACATCGTGCCCGCCCCGGAGCTGACGTGACCGGGGGGTTCGAGCCTGCCGCCGACGAGGTCGAGGCCCGGCTGCTGGGGCAGTCGCGCACCTTGCGGCGTCGCGACGTCAGCAGCGCGGCCGGCCTGTCGCTGCGCAGCGCTCGCAAGTTCTGGCACGCGCTCGGCTTCGCCAACGTCGAGGACGACGAGGACCGGGTGTTCACCCAGGCCGACATCCAGGCGCTGAGCTCGGTGGCCGACCTGGTGCGCGAGGGGGTGTTCGACGAGCCGACCGCACTGGCCATGACCCGGGCGTTCGCCCGTACCACCGACCGGCTCGCCGTGTGGCAGACCCAGCTGATGGCCGAGGCGCTGGGCGACCTCGGTGCCGGCGACGCACCCGGCGCCGGACGGCACGACACCACCCGTGCGGTCCCGGACCTGGAGACCGCCCGCAAGGCCGCGGCCAAGCTGGCCGACGTCGCGGACGACCTCGAGCCGCTGCTGGTCTACGCCTGGCGCAGGCACCTCGTCGCCGCGATCGAGCGCATGGTCGCCGACGCCGACCCCGAGCAGGACAACGTCGGCATCGTGCGCAATGTGGGCTTCGCCGACCTGGTGTCCTTCACCCGCCTGGTCCGCCGGCTCTCCGAGCGCGAGCTGGCGCAGGTGGTGCAACGTTTCGAGGAGCTGGCCTCCGACATCGTCACCGCCCACGGCGGCCGCGTGATCAAGACCGTCGGCGACGAGGTCCTCTACGTGACGGTCACCCCCGCTGCCGCGGCGGCGATCGCGCTGGACCTGGTCGAGGCGATGGCCGAGGACGAGGTGCTGCCGGACGTGCGGGTCGGTATGGCGACCGGCCGGGTGGTGCCTCGCCTCGGGGACGTCTTCGGCACCACGGTCAACCGTGCCTCTCGCCTGACGGCGGTGGCCCGGCCCGGGTCGGTGCTGGTGGACGACGGACTGGCCACCAAGCTGGCCAGCCTGTCGGGGTTCGAGATGACGGCGCTGCGCCGGCGCTCGCTGCGGGGGATCGGGCCGGTGACGCCCTGGCTCCTGAGC
>DASSPC010000134.1:0-8026 GCA_035699865.1 Oryzihumus sp.
CGCGGGTCGACCTCGATGGAGACCCGGCCGTCCTGGCCGCCGGTGGCGTCGTAGACCGGACGCATGATGTCGCAGGCCTTGCGGACGTCCTCGGTGGTGAGGGCGAACACCGCCTCGTCGACGTTGCGGCCGTCGTCCGCGAGGGACTTGACCTGCTCGTTGTAGGCGTCGCCCTGGGACAGTGCAGCGGCGAAGATCGTGGGGTTGGTCGTCACGCCCACCACGTGCTTGGTGTCGATGAGCTCTTGAAGCCCACCGCTGGTGATCAGCGGTCGGTTGAGGTCGTCGAGCCAGATCGAGACACCTTGGTCGGACAGGGCCTTGAGTGCGTCAGTCATCGGTTGCCTCCTGCAGCCTGGATGGAGTCGCGGGCAGCGGCGACGACGGCCTCGGCCGTGATGCCGAACTCGCGGTAGAGCGTCTGGTAGTCAGCCGACGCACCGAAGTGGTCGAGGCTGACGATGCGTCCGGCGTCGCCGACGTAGTCACGCCAGCCGAGGGCGACCCCGGCCTCGACGCTGACCCGGGCGCGGACCGCGGGCGGGAGCACCTCGTCGCGGTAGGCCTGGGGCTGCGCCTCGAACCACTCGCGCGAGGGCATCGACACCACGCGGGTGGAGACGCCCTCGGCCTCGAGGGTCTGTCGGGCCTCGACGGCCAGTGGCACCTCCGAGCCGGTCGCGATGAGGATCACCTCCGGAGCGTCCTTCGAGCCGTCGGCGAGCACGTACGCACCCTTGGCAACACCCTCGGCCGAGCCGAATGTTCCCCGGTCGAGGACCGGCAGCGCCTGACGGGTCAGGGCCAGGCCTGCGGGCCGGTCGCTGTGCTCGAGGATCGTGCGCCACGCCACGGCGGTTTCGTTGGCGTCGGCGGGGCGCACGACGTCCAGGCCGGGGATCGCCCGCAGCGCGGCGAGGTGCTCCACCGGCTGGTGGGTCGGGCCGTCCTCGCCGAGGCCGATCGAGTCGTGGGTCCACACGAACGTCACGGGGATCTGCTGGAGCGCGGCGAGGCGCACCGCGGGGCGCATGTAGTCGGAGAACACCAGGAAGGTGCCGCCGTAGGGGCGGGTCAGCCCCTCCAGCGCGATGCCGTTGAGGATCGCGCCCATGCCGAACTCACGGATGCCGAAGTGCAGGGTGCGGCCGTAGGGGCCGCCCTTCCACTCGTGGGTCTGCTTGCCGGCGGGGATGAAGCTCTCCACCCCGGCCATCGTCGTGTTGTTGGACTCGGCGAGGTCGGCCGACCCGCCCCACAGCTCGGGCATGACGTCGGCGAGGGCACCGAGCACCTTGCCGCTGGCGGCGCGGGTGGCGATGCCCTTGTCGTCGGCCTCGAAGAACGGCAGCGCGTCGGCGAGGCCCTCGGGCAGCTCGCGCTCGACGAGCCGGTCGAGGAGGGCTGCGCGCTCGGGCTGGGCAGCCCGCCACGCGGCATACCGCTCGTCCCACTCGGCGTGGGCCTGCTTGCCGCGCTGCTGCACCTCGCGGGCGCGGGCCAGCACGTCCTCCTCGACCGCGAACGTGGCCTCGGGGTCGAAGCCCAGCAGCCGCTTGGTGGCCTGGATCTCCTCGTCGCCGAGGGCCGAGCCGTGGCTCTTGCCGGTGTTCTGCTTGGTCGGCGCGGGCCAGGCGATGATCGTCTTCAGCACCACGAGGGTCGGCTTGTCGGCGATGGCCTTGCCGCGCTCGATGGCGGCGAGCAGCGCGTCGACGTCCTCGACGTAGGTCGCGCCGTCACCGCCCTTGCGCCAGTCCACCTGCTCGACGTGCCACCCGTAGGCCGCGTAGCGCGCCGCCACGTCCTCGGAGAACGAGATGTTGGTGTCGTCCTCGATGGAGATGTGGTTCTGGTCGTAGATGAGCGTGAGGTTGCCGAGCTCCTGGTGGCCGGCGAGGGCGCTCGCCTCGTGGGAGACGCCCTCCATGATGTCGCCGTCGGAGGCCATCACGTAGATGTGGTGGTCGAACGGGCTCTCCCCGGGCGCGGCGTCGGGATCGAGCAGACCGCGCTGGCGGCGCTGGGCGAAGGCCATGCCGATTGCGGAGGCCAGGCCGGAGCCGAGCGGCCCGGTGGTGATCTCGACGCCGTCGGTGTGGTGGACCTCGGGGTGGCCCGGGGTCAGCGAGCCCCAGGTGCGCAGCGACTTCAGGTCGTCCAGCCCCAGGCCGTAGCCGGACAGGTAGAGCTGGATGTACTGCGTGAGGCTGGAGTGCCCGCAGGACAGCACGAAGCGGTCGCGGCCCAGCCACTGCGGGTCGGTCGGGTCGTGCCGCATGAGGTTCTGGTAGATGAGGTAGGCCGCCGGGGCCAGGCTCATCGCGGTGCCGGGGTGGCCGTTGCCGACCTTCTGCACGGCGTCCGCGGCGAGCAGCCGGATGGTGTCCACCGCCCGGATGTCGAGGTCGGTCCACCCGGTCTGCGTCACGACCGGCGCGGGCAGCGAGGTGTCACGCGTGCGGGGTGCGGTCCCGGTGGTCGCAGGGTTGTGCTCGGTCACGGATTTCACGACTCCTTTACACGGCGTCGCGCAGCGGGTCAGGAGGCCGATCGGGCCACCGTTCCCGGCAACGGCGCCAGCTTGGGCACGACGGTGCCGAGCCTATCCCCGCTGGTGACGGGCGTCGCACGGAGTCCGCCGTCCGGACCGCGAATCGCGCGGGCTAGACTGACCGGGCCCCAAGGGCGCCCCCGCCGAGACCGACCGGCACCAGCCGGACGACCGCGAGGCGCCACCGTCGCCGAAGCCCCCGAAGGACACCGTGACCGCTCTCGAGCCGCGCGCCGACGCTGCCGCGGCCCCGTCGCCGGGGCTGGCTGTCACGATCCGCAACTACGTTGCGCTGACCAAGCCCCGCATCATCGAGCTGCTGCTGGTCACCACGGTCCCGACGATGTTCCTCGCCCAGCGCGGCCTGCCCTCGCTGTGGCTCGTCGTCGCCACCCTCGTCGGCGGCGCCCTGTCGGCCGGGTCGGCGAACACGCTCAACTGCTACATCGACCGCGACATCGACAAGCTCATGCACCGCACCGAGGGCCGGCCCCTGGCCACCGGTGCGATCAGCCCGGCCGCGGCGCTGCGCTTCGGCATCGCGCTGTCGGTGGTCTCGACCCTGTGGCTCGGCCTGCTGGTCAACTGGCTCTCGGCCGCGCTGTCCTTCGGCGCCATGGCGTTCTACGTCGGCGTCTACACGATGGTGCTCAAGCGCCGCACCGCCCAGAACATCGTCTGGGGTGGCGCCGCCGGCTGCATGCCGGTGCTCATCGGCTGGTCCGCGGTGACCGACACGGTCGCCTGGCCCGCGGTGATCCTGTTCCTCGTCATCTTCTTCTGGACGCCGCCGCACTACTGGCCCCTGTCGATGCGGTTCAAGGACGACTACGCCAATGCCGGCGTGCCGATGCTGCCGGTCGTGGCCCAGGACCTCGCCGTCGCCCGACAGGTCGTGGCCTACAGCTGGGCGATGGTCGCGGCGTCGCTGGCCCTGGTCCCCGTCGCCGACATGGGCTGGGTCTACCTCGTCGGCGCGGTGGTCTCCGGCGCCCTCTTCATCGGCGAGGCGCACCGCCTGCTCGCGCGGGCCAGGGAGGGTGCGGCGGCGTCGGTGCTCAAGCCGATGCGGCTGTTCCACTTCTCGATCAGCTACCTGACGATCCTCTTCCTGGCCGTCGCGGTCGACCCGCTGCTGCACCTGGCGCTCTGATGGACGCCGCCGGCTTCGCCTCCTGGGTCGCCGGCTACGAGCGCGCCTGGCGCGCCCCCGGCACCGACCTGCTGGCCACCCTCTTCGCCGACGACGCGGCATACCTCATGAGCCCGTACGCCGACCCGGTCGTCGGGCTCGAGGCGATCAGCGAGCTGTGGGAGGCCGAGCGCGACGGGCCGGAGGAGGTCTTCACGATGACCTCGCAGGTCGTCGCGTTCTCCGGTGACACCGGGGTGGCGCGGGTGCACGTGGTCTACGGCGCGCCCTACCGCGAGTGGCGGGACGTCTGGATCGTGCGCTTCGACGGGCAGGGCCGGGCCGTGCACTTCGAGGAGTGGCCGATCGGGCCGCCCGGCTCGCACCGCCCCTCCGGCCTCTGACCGCTCCTCGCGCCGAGGTCGACGAAACCCACACAAACCCCCTGGGGATGTGTGGGTGTCGCCGACCTCGCGGGTGCACCGGTGGGCTGCCGGTGCACCCGCGCGTGGCCCTAGCGAGTGCGCAGGGAGAGCAGTGCCCGGGTCAGCGTGACCACGAGCAGGCTGGCGCCGAGCATGTGCAGGGCGACGACCGCCTCGGGCAGGCCGGTGAAGTACTGCACGTAGCCGACCACCCCCTGGGCGAGGGTCACGACCAGCACCCACGTCCACGCCCGGCGGGTCCGCGCGGGAGCGTCGACCAGGCGCACCGCCACGAGCATCGCCACGACGAGGCCGGTGAACAGCATCACGGCGTCGGCGTGCAGCCAGGAGACCGAGCGGGGGTCGAAGCCGAAGCGGGTCGGGTGGGCGGCGTCCCCGGAGTGCGGTCCGGACCCGGTGACCACGGTGCCGAGGGCGAGCACGACCGCCCCCAGCGCGACCGTGACCCGCGCCAGCAGGCCGACCTCGCGGCGCGCCACCGGGGTCGGGGCCGCATCGCCCTCGCCGGCGCGGACCAGCAGCAGGGTGCTGATGGCGACGACGACCATGGACAGCAGGAAGTGCGCCGCCACGGTCGCCGGGTTGAGGCCGGTCAGGACGGTGATGCCGCCGAGCACCGCCTGCGCCACCACGCCGAGCAACGGCAGGAACGAGAGCCGGAAGAGGGCGGGACGCCCCGGCCGCCACCCGCGCCGGCCAGGGGCCCACAGCCAGACGGCGACGATGACGAGCAGCGCGGCGATGCCGACGACACCGGTGAGCGTGCGGTTGCCGTACTCGATGTACTTGTGGATGCCCTGCGGCTGGTGGGCCACCGGGGTGAACGACCCGGGCACGCACTCGGGCCAGGTGGGGCAGCCCAGGCCGGAGCCGGTGAGCCGGACCAGGCCGCCGGTGACGACGATGCCCACCTCGAGCACCACGTTGGTGAGCAGGATGCGGCGCAGCCAGGGGTTCGGTGAGGCGTCGACGGGCGTCGGCGCAGGGGCGGTCAGGGAGGGGATCGTCACGTCAGAAGGGTAGATGGGTAGGGTCCGGGCCATGTCGGTGACCCTGCGCCTGGTGCGGCCCGAGGACACCGGCCTGCGCGCCCAGCTCATGGCCCACAGGCTGCCGGCCGCGCAGGACTTCGCCCTCCCGGCGCGCGACACGCTGCCGTTGGCCGACGCCGACCCCGGCCGCACGTCGGTCGCCATCCTCGACGGCGACCTGCCGGTGGGCATGTTCCAGCTCGACCGGGGTGGCTTCCTCCCGGAGATCACCGACCGGGTCGAGGGAACGCTGCTGCTGCGGGCGTTCTACGTCGCCCCACCGTTCCAGGGCCGTGGACTGGCCACGCGCGCCGTGGCGGCCGTGCCGGACTTCGTCCGGGCGACCTTCCCCGACGTGGACCGGGTGCTGCTCACCGTCAACCATGCCAACCCCGCGGCGGCCCGCTGCTACCTGCGCGGCGGCTTCACCGACACCGGGCAGGACTACCTGGTCGGCCGCCGCGGTCCGCAGGACGTGTTCGTCCTCCAGCTCTGAGCCGCCGCGCGGCGGCACAGGCCGGTGCCCAAGTCAGGCGCGGAGCACGACTGCCAGGCCCTGGCCGACGCCGATGCAGATCGCCGCGAGGCCCCAGCCACCCCCACGGCGGTGCAGCTCGTGGGCGAGCGACCCGATGACCCGCGCCCCGCTGCAGCCGAGCGGGTGGCCGATGGCGATCGCGCCGCCGTTGACGTTGACGATGCCCGGGTCGAGCTCGGGCCAGGAGCGCAGGCAGGCCAGCGACTGCGCGGCGAACGCCTCGTTGAGCTCCACCGCGGCCAGGTCCCCCCAGCCGATCCCGGCCCGCTCCAGCGCCCGCCGCGCCGCCTCGACCGGGCCGATGCCGAACACGTGCGGGTCCACCCCGGAGGCCGCGCGGGAGACGACCCGGGCCAGCGGCTCGGGGGAGCCGAGTCGCTCCAGGCCGGCGTCGTCGGCGAGGAACAGCGCTGCCGCCCCGTCGTTGAGCGGGGAGGCGTTGCCGGCGGTCACCGTGCCGTCGGGCCGGAACACCGGCTTGAGCCGGGCCAGCCCCTCCATCGAGGCGTCGGCGCGGATGCCCTCGTCGCGGGTGAGGTCGGTGCCCTCGACCGGGACCACCTCGGCGTCGTACACGCCCTCGTCCCACGCGCGCGCGGCGTTGCGGTGCGAGGCGACGGCGAAGGCGTCCTGCTCCTCGCGGCCGATCCCGAACTGGTCGGCGAGGATCTCGGCGCCCTCGCCGAGCGCCACGGTCCACTGCGCCGGCATGGCCGGGTTGACCATGCGCCAGCCCAGGGTCGTGGAGTGCAGCTGCTCGTGCCCGCGGGGGTAGCCGCGCTCGGGCTTCTGCAGCACCCAGGGCGCCCGGCTCATCGACTCGACCCCGCCGGCGAGGACGAGGTCGGCGTCGCCGGCGGCGATCGCCCGCGAGGCCTGGATGACCGCCTCCATGCCCGACCCGCACAGGCGGTTGACGGTGGCGCCCGGCACCGAGGTCGGCAGCCCGGCCAGCAGCGCCGCCATGCGGGCCACGTCACGGTTGTCCTCACCGGCGCCGTTGGCGTCACCGAGGAGCACGTCGTCGACCCCTGCGGGGTCGAAGCCCTTCCCGGTATGCCGTGCCACCAGCTCGCGCACGACGGTCGCGGCCAGGTCGTCGGGGCGCACCCCGGCGAGCGCACCGGCATACCGCCCGATGGGGGTGCGGACCGCGTCGGCCACCCACACGTCGTTCATCAGCGACTCCTGTCCAGGTGAGGAACGCCACGAACCTTCTCACAGGGGCGCCTCCTGCCCATGGCGCAGGGCGGACCGCGCCCGCCTGCGCCCGTGGGGTGAGGGGGCCTCGTCGTGCAGGGGGATTCGGGGTGAGGCGCCCTGCGGCACCGTGTGGTGAGCACCTGTCCCGGCCGCAGAAGGAACCCCTGATGCTCGCAGCAACGACCGCCCCGCGTCGCCGCCACCGGGCGGTGGTCGCCGGCTGGATCGCCACCCTCCTGGCGTGCGCGGCCGCGCTGGTGACCGTGCCGACCGGGCCGGCGTCGGCGATGGCCAAGATCCAGTGCAAGCAGACCACGGGCACCGGCTACGTCGACCCGATCGTCCACCACGACCAGGCCATCTCGTCGGCCACGACGCACTTGCACCAGTTCTTCGGCAACAACGCCTGGCTGGCACTCGGCAGCTACGCCAACTACGCGAACTACGCCAACCTCGTGGGGAAGGGCACCAACTGCCTCAACGCCGCGGACACCGCGGGGTACTGGTCCCCGGCCCTGCGCTACACGGCGACCGGCTCGGTCATCCCGGCGGTGGGGTTCTGGGCCTACTACCGCTCCTACGACGGCAGCAACATGGGACCGGGGATGGCGTTCCCGGCCGACACCCGCCTCGTGGCCACGGTGCACAACTGGACGTGCGGCCAGTTCGAGCGCCAGGCGCCGGTGCCCTACATCCCGGACTGCCACCGGGCCGACGGGAGGCCGGGGCACACGCTGACCGCCCACATCGACTTCCCGTCCTGCTGGAACGGCGTGCGGCCCTACCACCCGAACGCCCAGGTCGGCGACACCCGGGACAACCGCAACTACGCCTACGCGGTCAACGGCGTCTGCCCGACGGGCTTCCCCTACAAGATGGTGCAGCTGCGGGAGACGATCGCGTACGCCTACCACGGCTACGGCACCGACGTTCAGGTCGCCAGCGACCCGATGATGGGGATGAGCGACGGCATGTCGATGCACGCCGACTTCTGGAACACGTGGAACCAGGCGGGGCTGCAGTCGCTCGTCGTCAACTGCATCTCCGGCACCGGGACGCGCACCAAGGCCCAGTGCGGCTGAGCCCCGCCCCCTGGTCACAGCCTTCATCTCCGCCCATCCC
>DASSPC010000135.1:0-3964 GCA_035699865.1 Oryzihumus sp.
AGGAGACACCACAACCGTGGCCGTCAAGATTCGTCTGAAGCGCATGGGCAAGATCCGTGCACCGTTCTACCGCGTCGTCGTCATGGACTCCCGCGCCAAGCGCGATGGTCGTGCGATCGAGGAGATCGGCAAGTACCACCCCACCGAGGAGCCCTCGGTCATCGAGATCGACTCCGAGCGGGCCCAGCACTGGCTCTCCGTCGGCGCCCAGCCGACCGAGCAGGTCGAGAAGCTGCTGAAGATCACCGGCGACTGGCAGAAGTTCAAGGGTGAGCCGGGCGCCGAGGGCACCCTGAAGGTCAAGGAGGCCAAGCCCTCCAAGAAGGACCTCTACGAGGCTGCCATCGCCGCTGCCGGCAAGGCCGAGGAGAGCGGCGCCGCCGCCACCACGCCGAAGAAGAAGGCCGCCAAGAAGGCTGACGAGGCGCCCGCCGAGGCCCCCGCCGCCGAGGAGGCCGCTGCCGACGAGACCGCGAAGGCCGAGGCCTGACCGTGCTCGAGGAGGCGCTCGAGCACCTCGTCAAGGGCATCGTCGACCACGAGGACGAGGTCGCCGTCCGGCGCAAGGAGCTGCGCCGCGGTGAGGTCCTCGAGGTTCGCGTCCACCCGGACGACCTCGGCCGCGTGATCGGTCGGTCCGGCCGCACCGCCAGCGCCCTGCGCACCGTCATGGGTGCGCTCGCCGGTGGTCAGCCGGTCCGCGTCGACATCGTCGACACCGACCGCCAGCGCTGACGCGCCCCGGTCGCGTCCCCGACGCGACCTGCACGAACCGCAACGGCGGGGTATGCCGTGGACTCACGTCCGCGGCATACCCCGCCGTTCGTCGTGTCCGGGGTCAGTACTGCCAGCCGACCGTGGTCGCGCTGGTCCCGGAGCACGGCGCGGTGTAGCTGTGGTTGGCGCCGTTCTCCCAGGTGACCGTGCCGTCGGCGGCGATCTTGAGGAACTTGTACTGGAACGTCGTGCACGCGGGGACGCTGGCGACGCCGAACCAGTCCGGGTAGTTGGGCGTGAGCAGCGGGCCGACGGCGGTGTTGCGGTCGGTCGACCAGCTGCCCAGCTCGGGGATGCTCCCGGTGATGTAGATGTTGTCCCCGGGGTTGGTCGGCGTGGCGTTGGTGACCGTGAACGTCACCGGTACCTGCGCCCCGGAGAGCACCTTGAGCGCGTAGCCGTTGCTGGTGCCGCCGCTCGTGGTCACCGTGACCTGCTGGGTCCCGGCCGGCGTGCCCGACGGCACCGTCGCGACGACCCGGTTGGCGCCCCAGCTGGAGACGGTCGCCGTCACCCCGCCGACCTTGAGCGTGCCCGAGGTGCCGAAGCCACGGCCCTCGACGGTGATCGTGTTGCCCGCCCGGGTGAGCGTGGGCGCGGCGCTGCCGATCGTGGGGGAGGAGGGCTCGGGCCCCTTGTAGGACCACACCGCGACCTGGCCGCCGCCGAGGGTGAAGGAGGTCACCGGGTTGTTGCCGCCGGTGCCGCTGCCGACGGCGATCGGCTGCCCGCCGAGGAGACCGCCGAGCTGGTCGGTGTAGCTCCCGGCAGGCAGGGCGGTGTTGAGCCCGGTGATCGGGTAGGCCGTGCCGGACTTGTTGATCGCGACGAGCACGGTGTCGTTGTTGAACCGGCGCTCGTAGACGTAGACGTCGTTGTTGATCCACCGCTGCTGGTGGGTGCCCCAGGCGAGCGCCGGCTGGTTCTGGCGCAGCGCGGACAGCGCCTGGATCTCCTTGAACGCCGTGGTCGTCTCGCCGAAGCCCGGCATCTGCGGCCGGTTCCACGGGTCCCCGCCGCCGCTGGTGTCGTTGTGCAGGTACTGCTCGGTGCCGTAGTAGAGGCACGGCGTGCCGCGGACCGTCAGCATGAACGCCAGCGCGTCGTGCAGTGCCGTCGTGTCGTTCTTCAGGGTCAGGAACCGGGACATGTCGTGGTTGTCCAGGAAGGTGACCAGGTTCTCCTTGTAGGTGTAGTCCGTCCCGGTCTTGGCGATCGCCGCGTCGAGGTTGGACATCGGGGCGCCGGAGCCGAACGTCTCGCGCATCGCGATGTTGAGGTAGAAGTCCAGCACCGAGATGCCGCTGTCGTTGGCGAAGCGGACGTTGTCGGCATACAGCGGGTCGGTCTTGGACCCGAGGTACCACTCGCCGTAGAGGAAGGCGTCCTTGCTCGCCAGGACGTTGTCGGCGAACGAGCGCTGCCACCCGCTGGACATGTGCTTCACGGCGTCCATGCGGATGCCGTCCACCCCGCGGCTCATCCAGTAGTTCGCGTCGGTCTTGAGCAGGGAGTTGACGGTGCCGTTCTGCTGGTCGAGGTCTGCGAGGTCCGCCAGGTTCTTGTACTGCACCTCGTAACGGTCGTCGTAGTTGCTGATGCCGCCGTTGTGGTGGAAGTAGCCGCCCGTGTCGTTGACCGCGGTGCCCTTGAGCACCCCGTCGTCGTAGAGCGCCCCGCCCTCGGCGAAGGAGGGGTTGGCCGGGTCGGCGGGGCTGGTGTGGTTGGGCGCCCAGTCCATGATCACCTTGATGCCCATCGAGTGGGCCGCGCTGACGAGCGAGTCGAACTCGGCGAGGGTGCCGAAGTGCTCCTCGGGACGCTTGAAGTCGCGGGTCCAGTAGCCGTGGTAACCGGCGTTGGGCACCCCGTTGTAGACCGCCGGCTTGTCGATGTTGTCCACGTGCGGGGACATCCAGATCGCGGTGACACCGAGGTCCTTGAGGTACTGCAGGTGCTGCTGGATCCCGGCGAAGTCCCCGCCCCAGTAGAGCTTCCAGTTCGTCTTCGTGCCGTCGTACATCCCCGGGCTCTTGGCCGGGTCGTCGTTGCTGGTGTTGCCGTCCGCGAACCGGTCGGTGACCACCTGGTAGCACAGGTCCTGCTTGAGGCTGGCGCGGTTGGTGACCGGGGCGTCGGCATGCGCGGCCGGGAGCATGGCCGGTGTGGCCAGCAGGCCGCAGGCGACGGCCAGCACGCCGAGGTGGCGGCGCGCGAAGGCGCTCACGGGTGGTTCTCCAGGTCCTTGCCGAGGACGTCGGCGACGGTCCGGGTCAGGTCGTGCAGGGCCGAGCGCTCCTGCTCGCTCAGGCCGCCGAAGCGGCGGTGGTTGGCCTTGTCCAGGGCCCGCTCGGCGATGCCGAGGCGTCGCTGGCCCTCCCTGGTGAGGGCGACCAGGACCACCCGCAGGTCGGCCTCGTCGCCGCGGGTGCACACCAGGCCGTGCTCGACCAGTCGGCGCACCAGGCGGGTCGCGTTGCCGCGGGTGCACAGCAGCACCTCCGCGAGTCGGCTGATGGTCAGGGCGTCGGAGGGGGAGGCCGCGAGGTGTCGCAGCAGGGTGTACTGCGTCGGGCTCACCCCCGCCCCGCGCAGGGCCCGACGATCGCCGTCGTCGAGCAGGACGTAGATCCGTTGCAGCTGTTCGTGCAGGGCCCTGCTCGAGCTCTCGACCATCCCGGGTGCCTCCGCCATTGGTGACTGGTCAACGAAAGTGGGGCGACGCTAGGGACGCGCCGATGGCGCGGTCAACGGTGCATACGCGATCTTGACCAACCCCTTCCCGGTCCCTGACCACCCTCCCGGGCACCCCCGCCGGTATGCCGTCCGGCCGGGTCCGCCGGACCTGAGAGGATCTGCGCCATGGACGTCGTGGTGGCACGTATCGGCAAGGCGCACGGGCTGCGCGGAGAGGTGACCGTGGAGGTGCGCACGGACGCCCCACAGGAGCGGTTAGTCGTGGGCGCGACGTTCGCCACCGACCCGGCATCGGCCGGCCCGCTGCGCCTGCGCAGCGTCCGCGACCACAACGGCATCACGCTGCTCGGCTTCGAGGGGGCACCCGACCGCTCGGCCGCCGAGCGGCTGCGGGGGACGCTGCTCATCGCCGACGTCGAGGAGGACGAGGACGACGAGAACGCGTGGTACGAGAAGGACCTGGTCGGGCTGCGCGTCCTGACCGTCGCCG
>DASSPC010000136.1:0-8830 GCA_035699865.1 Oryzihumus sp.
GGGCCTCGGCGAGATGGACGCCGACCAGCTGGCCGAGACCACGATGGACCCGCGCCACCGCACCCTGCGCCGGGTGACGCTCAAGGACGCCGAGATGGCCGAGCGGGTCTTCGACCTGCTCATGGGCAACGACGTCGCGCCCCGCAAGGACTTCATCATCGACTCGGCCGCCGCACTGGACCGCGAGCGCATCGACGTCTGAGCCCGTCTGTCGGTGGGCCTGCGACCCGGCTGCGTCCCGGGCCCACGGCTCAGGCGGGGCTGGAGGCCGGGTCCACCGGCCGGGTGGGCGCTGGAGGCCGGGCGGGCCGCGGTGGCCGCGCCGGGCCCGACCCCGCAGACTGGGCGCATGTGCTTCTCCAGCGACCAGCGTCCCCCGGCACCCCCGAAGTCCAGCGAGATCGGCGAGCACGGCCCGGTGGAGCTGACCTCGGCCGACGGCACCCGGTTCGCGGCCTTCGACGCCCAGCCGGTGACCCGCCGCGGCGCCAGCCTCGTGCTGCTGCCGGACATCCGTGGGCTGCACCCCTACTACACCGATCTCGCGCTGCGCTGCGCGGAGGCCGGTCTGGACACCGTGGCGATCGACCCCTACGCCCGTAGCGCAGGCCTGACTCCGCGCGACGACGACTTCGAGTACATGCCGCACGCCAGGGCGCTGCACCCCGAGCACGTCCTGGCCGACGCCTCGGCCGCCGCCGCGCGCCTCCGGGAGCGCAGCCAGGACCCGATCTTCACCCTGGGCTTCTGCCTGTTCGGCGGCCATTCCTGGCGGCTGGCCGGAACGGCACTTCATCCGGCCGGATCGATCGGCTTCTACGGCCGGCCGTCCACCGCCATGGAGGTGCTGCACGCCATCGACTCCCCGTTGCTGCTGCTGGTCGCCGGTGCGGACAAGGGCATCCCGCTGGAGGAGACCATGGCTTTCGACGACGCGCTGACCCGGGCCGGCAAGGTCCACACGACGAAGGTCTACGAGGGGGCGCCGCACTCGTTCTTCGACCGGTCCTTCGCGGAGTGGGCCGAGGCGTGCGCTGACGCGTGGGAGCAGATCCTGGGCTTCATCGACGCCCACCGCTGAGGGTCGGCGGGGCGGACCTCAGGCGCTCGCGGCGCGTGCGGCGCCGCCCCGGCGCGCGGCCCGGACCGGCGCGGCCGTGGAGCCGCGCACCACGAGCTGGACCGGGACCACCTCGTCACCGGGGGGCGCGACCGAGCCGTCGAGCAACCGGCCGAGCAGCAGCTCCGCGGCGCGCTGCCCTTGGTGTGGCACGTCCTGCCGCACGGTGGTCAGGTCGAGCACCTCCGAGAGCACATGGTCGTCGATGCCGACCACGGACAGGTCCCCGGGCACCGACAGTCCGGCCCGCCGGGCGGCCGCCATCACGCCGAAGGCCATCTCGTCCGATGCGGCGACCACGGCTGTGGGCCGCGACCGGGCCCGCAGCAGGCCGGCGACGTCGCGCGCCGCGCCCGCCGCCGTCCAGTCCGAGCCCACCACCCACGTGGGCGGGCACCGCAGTCCGCGCTCGGCCAGGGTCGTCAGGAACGTCTCCGCGCGCTCGCGTGGGGTCTGCAGCACGGAGCTGCCCTGCTCGACCGCCCCCACGTAGGCGATCCGGGTGTGGCCGAGGTCGAGGACGTGACGGACCGCGACGCCCATCGCCGCCCGGTCGTCGATCCGCACGCAGGGCCAGTCCCGGATGCGGTTGCCGATGGTGATCACCGGCAGGCCCAGGCTGTCGATGACGGCCTGCTCCTGCTCGTCCAGCGGCGTGCTGAGCACGATGACGCCGTCGACCCGCTTCCAGAGCATGTCCTGGCTCAGTCGCAGCCTGCTGTCGAAGGACTCGCCCTCGAGGTCGACGAGCAGCACGTGGTGCCCCTGCCGGCGCAGGGCCTTCTCGATGCCGCTGATCAGGGTGGCGAAGAACCAGCGGGTGAGGAACGGCACGACCACGGCCACGACCCGGGTGCGCCCGGAGGCCAGGGACGACGCGGTTGGGGAGGCGACGTAGCGCAGGTCGAGGGCCGCCTTGGCCACCCGGTCCCGGGTCTGCGGGCTCACCCGGTCCAGGCCGCGCAGCGCGCGCGACACCGTGGAGACGGACACCCCCGCGGCCTTCGCGACGTCGTGGATGGTGCTCATGGCTTCCCCTGCCTAGAGCTTGACTTTGCGCCGCGCCCGCCAGGCCAGGTAGAGCGCCGCGACGAGGCCGGCGAGCAGGAGGGCCGCACCGACCGCGTTCTGGCCACGCAGCTCCAGCACCAGTGTCTGGATGAACGCCATGACCGTGAAGAAGCCGAGGAAGCCCATGAGCAGCTCGAGCCGCTCGGCCCTGGCCCGGGGGTGGCTGCCCGTGCCACCCCCGGGGTTGAAGATCCCCATGGTTGTGGCCTCAGCCCTTGACGCCTCCGGCGGTCAGGCCGGAGACGATCGCGCGCTGGAAGAACAGCACCATGATGATGAGGGGGACCGTGACGATGGTGCCCGCCGCCATGACGGTGGTGTAGGGCTCCTGGTGCGGCTGGGCGCCGGCGAAGTTCGCGATGGCGACGGTGACCGGCTGGGTCGTCGACGTGGCGAACTGTGAGGCGAGCAGGAACTCGTTCCACGCGCTGATGAAGGCCAGGATCGCGGTGGTGAACAGGCCCGGCGCCGCGAGCGGGAGCATGATCTTGCGGAAGGCCTGGCCCTGGGTGCAGCCGTCCATGCGGGCCGACTCCTCGAGCTCCCACGGCATCTCCGAGAAGAACGCCGTCAGGGTGTAGACCGTGAGCGGCAGGGCGAAGGAGATGTCCGGGATGATCAGCGCCTGGTAGTTGGCGCCGGTCAGCCAGCCCAGCGAGGAGAACAGCTGGAACAGCGGCGAGACGAGCGCCACGCCCGGGAACATCGAGGCCCCCAGGATGAACCCGAGGACGAGGTACTTGCCGCGGAAGTGCAGCCGCGACAAGGCGTAGGCGGCGAACACGCCGACCAGCATCGCCAGCGCGGTGGTCACCACGCCGATGATCACGCTGTTGCCGAGGGCCTGCGCGAAGTGGTTGCCGCGGTCGGTCGAGAACGCCGTCCTGAAATTGTCCAGCGTGACGTGGGTCGGCCACGGCGTGGTGTCGAACGTGTAGCCCACGTCACGGAAGGCCGTGACGATCATCCAGTAGAAGGGCGCCAGGCCCCAGATGACGATGAGCGCCAGGCCGGCATAGGCCCGGGTGTTCTTCCACCGCTGGACCTTGATGTGGTGCTCGTGGGCGACGCCGGTGGTGGTGGTGCCGGGCGCGGTGCCCGTGGTGGCAGTCATGGCGTCAGTTCCCTTCGACAATCGACTCGCCCACGCTGGCGAGCTTCGGCGGCTCTTCCTTGGCGCCCTTGCTGGGCTTGGGCGGGCGCTGGACCACGTCCGCGCCGCCGAACCGGATGAACAGGAACGCGACGAACGCGATGATCAGGAAGACGATGGTCGACAGGGCGGACGCACTGTGGAAGCCCTCGCGGATCTGCTTGATCACCAGGATCGACAACGTCGTCGTCGCGTGGCCGTCGCCACCTCCACCTCCGGTGAGGATGTAGGGGAGGTCGAAGATGCGCAGGACGTCGAGGGTGCGGAAGAGCACGGCCACCATCAGGGGGACCTTGATCATCGGCAACGTGATCCGGGTGAAGGTCTGCCAGCGGGAGGCGCCGTCGATCTGGGCCGCCTCGTAGACGTCGGAGCCGATCAGCTGCAGGCCGGCCAGGATCAGCAGGGCCATGAACGGCGTGGTCTTCCAGACATCGGCGATGACAACCGCGAAGCGGGCCGGCCAGGCGTCGCCGGTCCACAGCAGGGGCGATATCCCGACGAAGCCGAGCAGATGGTTGGCGATCCCGTCATAGGCGAAGATGAACAGCCACAGCTTGGCGGTCACGGCGGTGGGGATCGCCCACGGCACCAGGATGGCGGCGCGGACCAGGCCACGGCCGCGGAATTCGCGGTTCATGATCATGGCGAACCACATGCCGAGGACGACCTCGATCGACACCGAGACCACGGTGAAGAAGAGCGTCACGAGCAGGGCGGGCCAGAACAGTGAGCCGATGCTGCCCGGGGGACAGCTGCCCTTGCCGGTGCCACAGTCGGCCAGCAGCCAGTGGGTGTAGTTCGACAGGCCGGCCGGGCCGCCCTCGACGAACAGGCCGGTGGCCTTGTCGAGCCCCGAGTCCTTCTGGAACGACAGGATCACGGCGCTGATCAGCGGGTAGACGATGACCACGGCGAGCACGAGGATCGTCGGGAACACCAAGAAGGCCGCCCTGCGGCTCTGTCCGGCGTTGAGGCCCCCGCGCTTTCGCTTGCTCGGCGGTGTGCTCGGGCGGGTCGCCGTCTCAACAGTCGTGCTCATGCGGGGCCTCCTTGCCCAGACGTGGCACCCAGGCACCGTTCGCGGTGCCTGTCCAGCAGGAGTGTGACGCCGGTGGTGGGGCCGGGCAACCGCCCGGCCCCACCCACGTGGCGATGTCGATCAGCCGCCGCTGGTGGCCGACTTGATGGCGGCCTGCATGTCCTTGATGGCCTGGTCCACGGACTTGTCACCCTTGATGGCGGGGTAGGCGTTGTCCTGGATGGCCGTGGTGACCGCCGGGTAGTACGGCGTCACGGGACGCGGGACGGCGTTCTCGATGGAGGTCTTCAGTGTGGGCAGGTAGGGGTACTTCGCGACCAGCGCCGCGTCGTCGTAGATCGACGCCACGACCGGGGCCAGCGAGCCCTGCTCCATGAAGAACTTCTGCTGCGGGTCCTCCTCGATGAACTTGAGGAAGTCGAAGGCCGTGGCCTTGTGCTTGGAGAAGACGCTGATGCCCTCGCTGTGACCACCGAGGCTCGAGGCGCCAGGGCCTGACATGCCGGGCAGCGGGGCGACGCCGAACTTGTCCTTGACGACGGAGGAGCCGTCGGTCTTGGCCAGGTTGTAGACGTAGGGCCAGTTGCGCAGGAACAGCAGCTTGCCGGCCTCGAACGCCTGGCGGCCCTGCTCCTCCTGGAAGGTGATGGCCTCCTTGGGGATGTCACCGTTCTTGTAGTGGTCGGCGAGCATCTGCAGGCCCTTGCGGGACTCCTGCGAGTCCACGGTGGGCTTGCCCTGGTCGTCGACGATCTTGCCGCCGGCGGTGTTGATCGCCTCGGCCGCGTTGACGGTCAGGCCCTCGTACTTGGAGAACTGGCCGGCGTAGCAGCCCATGTTGTTCTTCTTGGCGATGCTGCACTTGCCCCACATCTCGTCCAGCGTCTTGGGAGGCGTCGGGACGAGGTCCTTGCGGTAGTAGAGCAGTCCGCCGTCACTGGCGAACGGGGCGGCGTAGAGCGTGTTGTTGTAGGTCGCCGCGACCACGGTCGGCTTGAGCAGCTTGCTCGTGTCCATGGCGAACTGGCCCTTGAGCGGGACGAGCCAGCCCTTGGCCGCGAACTCGGCGGTCCAGACGACGTCGACGGTGACGATGTCGTAGCTGGGGTCCTTGGCCTGCATGTGCTGCACGATGTCGTCGTGCTGCTGGTCGGCCTGGTCGGTCTGCTCCTTGAGCGTGACCTTCTCGTTGGGGTGGGCCGAGTTCCACTTCGCGATCGTGGGCGCCCAGACGTTGCTGTTGTCCTTGCCCGTGACGAACGTGATCGGCCCACGAGAGCTCGCGCCTGCCTGCGCCGAGCTGCTCGAGGAAGAACTGCCGCTGCTGCACCCCGCAGTCACCAGGGCGACTGTGGCGGCCGCTGCGAACGCCACGCGTGCGCGGCGCCTTCTTGTGTCGTGGGCCATCCGCCCGCCTCCGAATCAATGGCGTGCCGGGGGCTGAGCGCCTCGACACTGAGGGATATCAGACACCTGAGTAAAAACGCTTGCACACGACCTCGCAACCGCAGGTGGGGTCTGCAGCCATAACGATCGGGTAACCGACCCCTCACGCGCGCCCCAGCCGCGGTAACGGGCCGAGGGGTATGCCGGCCCGCCGCCGCCCGCGGTCGCCCTCCTGGTCCTGCTCAGCGTGGCTCGTGTCGCGACCGCGGCGCGGGGTTCCTCCTCCGACGAATGGAAACGGCTCGGGTTGAAGGGTTTCCGGCCGTGGCGCAGGATACCGGGAGGGCCGGGCCCGCAGCGGGGCTTACGCGCTCGATGCTGCGGCGAGCATGACCGGATGCCGGACAAGCCGGCCGGCCTCGCGACGAGACGGGTGCCGCTCAGACCAGGGAGGCCGGTCCCACCCTCCAGGACCACGTGGCCACGGGCGCCTTGCCGCACGACTCGGGCAGGTGGTCGCCCATGAGCCGCTCCACCCGCACCGTCCACCGGCGACCGTCGCGGTGGCTCACCGTGCACCGCCACGCGGTCGAGTCCTCGGGATCGGGCTCGGCGGTGGTCGACAGGGCGATGAGGTCGACCTCACCGAGCTGCTCGCGCAGGGCTGCCTCCACCGCCTGTGCCGGTGGCTCGAGGACGCTGCGGCCCCGGTCGTGCCACGGCCCGAGTGCCGCGGCGGGCAGCTCACCGCGCTCCGCCGCGTCGAGCGCCGCGACGGCGAGGTCAGCGTCGAGCCGGGCGAGGGTCTGCCCCCACGGCAGCAGAACGCCGGTGGGGGCGAACCGGTGTCCGCCGGTGTGGGAGCACTCCCAGACGCGTCCGGGGCGGGCCTGCGCGGCAGCCAGTGCCACCGGGCGGCCGCGGACCGCGCAGCACACGTCCCGGCGGGAGTTCGTGCACACGAGCAGCACCGGGTCGGGCGCCTCCTCGAGCTCGGGCACCGCGTCGAGGACGATGTCGATGTCTCCGGCGGCCAGAGCCGCCCACGGCAGCCGGCCGAGCTGGGAGGGCAGGTCGAGGTCCGCCTCGAGCAGCCAGGGCCGGTCCGTCAGGCCACCGGCGACGTAGACCCGTTGCCCCTGGCTGCCACGCCGGTCGGCGTGCGCGCCGGGACGGCGGATGAGCAGCAGCCGCCCGCCGTGCTCGGCGCAGAGCCGGTCGAGGCCGGCCCCGACGTCGGGGTCGAGGTGGGACTGGGTCGCCGCCTCCCGGCCCCAGGGCCCGGGCTGCTCGAGGGCCACCCAGAACCGCGCCGGCGCGGCGGTGCCCGGGGCCGGCGCGTGCGCCTGGTCCCAGAGCACCGAACAGGCGCCGGGTGCGCTGTGGCCGTGGCCGCCGGGCCCCTCGGTCACTCGCCCTCGCCGTCGCCCAGCGGCAGCTCGCCGTCAGCCGGGGCAGCGGCTCCGGCCGCGGGCTCCTGGTCGGCCGGACCGGCCGGGAAGGCGGGGGCGATGGCGGCGATCGGGCTCGGCGCCGGAGTGCCGGAACCGTCCCGCTTGCCGGTGGCCGGGGGCAGGTCGACGGCCACCCCGTTGGCGGCAGCAGCCCGTGCCGGCACGGCGCCGACCCACGCCAGCACCAGCGTGTCCTCGCCGCGCAGGAACCGGTGCGCCCGGACTCCGCCCGTCGCCCGGCCCTTGGCGGGGTACTCGGCGTAGGGCGTGACCTTCAGAGAGCCGCCCTCGGTGCCCGGGAGGGCGCCGCTCGAGCCCGCGGAGGTGACCACGACGTTGTCCGCAGCCGGGTCGACCGCGCCGAAGAACACCACCCGCTCGTCGCCGGCGAGCTTGATGCCCGCCATCCCGCCGGCCGGGCGGCCCTGCGGACGCACGGCCGAGGCGGAGAAGTGCAGCAGCTGGGCGACGTTGGTGAGGAAGACCAGGTCCTCCTGGCCAGTGGTCAGCTCGACCGCGCCGACGACGGCGTCGCCGTCCTTGAGCGAGATGACCTCCCAGTCGTCCTTGTTGCCGGGGTAGTCGGTGGCGACCCGCTTGACCACGCCGAAGGACGTGCCCAGGGCGATGCCGGGGGAGTCCTCCCGCAGCGAGACCAGCGTCAGCGGCTCCTCGCCGCGGGGCAGGTCGACGAAGGCGGCCAGCGGTGCCCCGCCGGACAGCGACGGCGCGCCGTTGGTCGGCGGCAGCGTGGGCAGCTCCAGCGCGGACAGCCGGATCATCCGGCCGCGCGAGGTGACCAGCCCGACATACCCGCGGGCGGTGGTTCGCACCGTGGCGACCACCGCGTCGTGCTTGTGCCGGCCGCCCTCGTTGGACAGCGGGTCGGCCGTGGTGGTGCGGGCCATCAGCCCCGTGGAGGACAGCAGCACCCAGCACGGGTCGTCGCTGACCTCCAGCGGCGAGGACGCCGTCAGGGGCGTGCCGGCGGACTCCAGCAGCACGGTGCGCCGCGGGGTGCCGTGGGCCTTGGCGACCTCGGCGAGCTCGGAGGACACGGTCTTCAGCAGCAGCGTCTCGTCGCCGAGGATGGCGCGCAGCGCCTCGATCTGGCGCTCGAGCTCGGCCTTCTCGGTCTCCAGCTCGACGCGGGAGAACTTGGTCAGCCGGCGCAGCTGCAGGTCCAGGATGTAGGTCGCCTGCGGGTCGGAGAGGTCGAAGACCTCCATCAGGCGGTCCTTGGCCACCGCGGCGTCCTCGGAGCTGCGGATCACCTGGATGACCTCGTCGATGTCGAGGATCGCGACGAGCAGGCCCTCGACGAGGTGCAGGCGCTCCTCCCGCTTGCGCAGCCGGTAGGCGCTGCGGCGGCGGACCACGTCGGTGCGGAAGTCGACGTAGACGCGCAGCAGGTCCTTCAGGCCCAGGGTGCGCGGCTGGCCGTCGACGAGCGCGACGTTGTTGATGCCGAAGGAGTCCTCCATCGGGGTCAGCTTGTACAGCTGCTCCAGGACCGCCTCGGGGTTGAAGCCGTTCTTGACCTCGATGACCAGGCGCAGGCCGTGCTTGCGGTCGGTGAGGTCCTTGACGTCGCTGATGCCCTG
>DASSPC010000137.1:0-7017 GCA_035699865.1 Oryzihumus sp.
GGCGGCCACTGCTCGCAGCGCGCTCAGGACGTCGTCGGGGCGCACGGCGGGTGTGGTGTGCCGTACGACCATCCGCAGTATCGCACACGTGTCGTCCTCGGCCGGCGATGCTGTGAGCGACACGACGGCCTCCCGCACGTCGAACGTGCGTGGCCCGGACTTCATCATGCGGGTGACCTCGACCCGCTCCTGCTCCAGCAGGGCGGTGGCCGCGCGCTCGAGGTCGGCGACCGGCACATCGCGGAAGGTCAGGACCCAGTCGCTGGCCTGGAGCCTGTCGGCCAGGGCGCCGGGCCGGGCCTCGACCACCTCGAGGACGTCCAGGCCGTCGGGCAGGGCCTCGTCGAGGGCCTCGCGCAGCCGCTCGGGATCGACCCGCTCGGTCACGGAGACCTCGACGTACTCCGCCTCGCTGGCGGTGCCGGTCGGCGCCGCGTTGGCGTAGGAGATCTTGGGGTGGGGGTGGAAGCCGGCCGAGAAGGCCATCGGCACGGCGGCGCGACGCAGCGCCCGCTCGAGCGCGCGCTGGAAGTCACGGGTGGAGGAGAAGCGCAGCCGCCCGCGCTTGGCGTAGCGGATGCGCAGCTTCTGGACGGCCGGCGGCGGGGTGGGTCCTTCGGGTACGCGCTGGCGGGCCATGACCGGAAAGGTTACCGGTCACCAACTCCTTCCCCGACCTTGACCTCGGGTTGAACCCGCCCTTGCCGGCGGGGTGCGAGCGTCCTGTCGGCCCGACCGGGCCACACAGGAAACCCACAAGGAGATCGCTGTGCCGACCCGCAGTCTCGTCCTCACCGCCACCGCCCTGACCACGCTCGCCGCCGGGCTGGCCACCGGCGTGGCGCCGTCCCAGGCGGCCCTGGCCGCCCCCTCCGTGGCCGCCGCGCCGGCCGCCACCACCGGCACCTCGGCCCGGATCCTGTTCGACGACGGCCACGCCGAGACGGCCGGCAACGCCGACTGGATCATCTCGACCTCGATCCCGAACCCGTTCAACCAGAAGGCCTCCCCTACCTCCGAGACCGACTGGACCGGGGCGATCTCCTCGTGGGGCGTGTCCCTGGCGCAGTACCCGACCTACTACCCCACGCTGCGCACGACCACCAGCGCCCTGACCTACGGCACCACCGGCAGCCTGGACCTGAAGAACTTCGACGAGCTGGTCATCCCCGAGCCCAACACCGCGTTCACCGCCGCCGAGCGCACCGCGATCATGCAGTTCGTGCAGAACGGCGGGGGTCTGTTCCTCATCACCGACCACGACCAGAGCGACCGCAACAACGACGGCGTGGACAGCGTGGACATCGCCAACCAGCTGTTCACCAGCAACGGCGTGGACAACACCAACCCGTTCGGCATCACGGTCGACTACAAGAACTACTCCAGCGAGAACGAGACCAACATCCCCTCGGCGGCGAGGACCCACCCGGTCATCGACGGGCCCTGGGGCACGGTCACCGGCAGCATCCTGCGCGGCGGCACCACCTTCACCATCTCGACCAGCAGCAACCCCAACGCCCAGTGCCTGCTCTACCGCAACGCCGTGTCCAACACCGGCTCGGCGGGGTGCTTCTTCGCTGTGTCGCAGTTCGGCTCCGGCCGGGTGGCGCTGTGGGGCGACTCCTCCCCCGTCGACGACGGCACCGGCCAGAGCGGCAACACCCTGTATGACGGGTGGAACGACCCGGCGGGCACCGACGCCGAGCTGGCGCTCAACGCCACCGACTGGCTCTCGCACCTGTCCTGACACGCGCTGATGTCCCACAGGGAACCAGCCGGGATGGCATCGTCGTCCACGGGGTGACCGCACCGTGCGGTCACGTCAGGAGGGGTCGTCATGCTGTGGGTCTTCATCGGGGTCGCCGCCCTGTTCCTCGTCCTCGCCGTGGTGCTCCGCGGCAACCGGTCCGGCTCCAGGGATGACCTCGGGTCCGACGTCATCGACTACGACTACATGGCACGGCGCGGCGGGGGCGTCGGCCCCGGCGGCGGCTTCGGCGGACTCTGAGCCCGAGGGTCGTCCCCTGAGACGACACGAGGCCGCCCGCACCCCAGGGGTGCGGGCGGCCTCGGTGTATGCCGGCCGGCTCAGCGGGTCTCGAGCAGCTGGTCCCGGCCGGAGTTGAGCACGGTCAGCGGCAGCAGGGTCTTGCCGGTGGGGCCGATCTCGATCTCGGTCCCCATCTGGGGGCAGACGCCGCAGTCGAAGCACGGCGTCCAGCGGCAGTCCTCGACCTCGGTCTCGTCGAGGGCGTCCTGCCAGTCCTCCCAGAGCCAGTCCTTGTCCAGGCCGGAGTCCAGGTGGTCCCAGGGCAGCACCTCGGCCTGGTCCCGCTCACGGGTGGTGAACCACGCGACGTCGACCGGCTCGTCCGCGAGTGCCTCGGCGGCGCACCGCATCCAGCGCTCGAAGGAGAAGTGCTCGCTCCACCCGTCGAAACGCCCGCCGTCACGCCAGACGGCCTCGATGACCTTGCCGACGCGGCGGTCGCCCCGGGAGAGCAGGCCCTCGACGATGCCCGGCTCGCCGTCGTGGTAGCGGAAGCCGATCGAGGAGCCGTAGCGCTTGTCGGAGCGGATCGCCTCGCGCAGCTTGGTCAGGCGGGCGTCGGTCTCCTCGGCGCCGAGCTGGCCGCACCACTGGAACGGCGTGTGCGGCTTGGGCACGAACCCGCCGATCGAGACGGTGCAGCGGATGTCGCGGCGACCGCTGACCCGGCGGCCGGTCTCGATGACCTTCTTGGCCAGCTCGGCGATCTGCAGCACGTCCTCGTCGGTCTCGGTCGGCAGGCCGCACATGAAGTACAGCTTGACCTGTCGCCACCCGGCGCCGTAGGCCGCGGCGACCGTGTTGATGAGGTCCTCCTCGGACACCATCTTGTTGATGACCTTGCGGATCCGCTCGGACCCGCCCTCGGGAGCGAAGGTCAGGCCGGAGCGCCGGCCGTTGCGGGTCAGCTCGTTGGCCAGGTCGATGTTGAACGCGTCGACCCGGGTGGACGGCAGCGACAGCCCGGTCTGGGTGCCCTCGTAGCGGTCGGCCAGGCCCTTGGTCAGGTCCGCGATCTCGGAGTGGTCCGCGCTCGAGAGCGAGAGCAGGCCGACCTCCTCGAACCCGGTGGCCGCCAGCCCGCGCTCGACCATCTCGCCGATGCCGGTGATGCTTCGCTCCCGCACGGGGCGCGTGATCATGCCGGCCTGGCAGAAGCGGCAGCCGCGGGTGCAGCCGCGGAAGATCTCCACGGACATGCGCTCGTGGACCGACTCGGCCAGGGGCACGAGCGGCTGCTTGGGGTAGGGCCAGGCGTCGAGGTCCATCACCGTGTGCTTGGCGACCCGCCACGGCACGCCCTGCGCCGCGGGCGCGACCCGCTTGATCCGTCCGTCGGGCAGGTAGTCGACGTCGTAGAACGCCGGCACGTAGACGCCGCCGGTGCGGGCCAGGCGCAGCAGCAGCTCGGAACGCCCGCCCGGGCGGCCCTGCGCCTTCCACGCGGTGATGATGTCGGTGATCTCCAGGACCGCCTGCTCGCCGTCGCCGATGACCGCCGCGTCGATGAAGTCGGCGATCGGCTCGGGGTTGAACGCCGCATGGCCACCGGCCAGCACCACCGGGTCGTCGTCGCCGCGGTCGCGCGCGTGCAGCGGGATACCGGCGAGGTCCAGCGCGGTGAGCATGTTGGTGTAGCCGAGCTCGGTCGAGAAGGACATCCCGAGCACGTCGAAGTCACGCACGCTGCGGTGGCCGTCGACGGTGAACTGCGGCAGCCCCGCGGACCGCAGCTGGTCCTCCATGTCCGGCCACACGGCATACGTGCGCTCGGCGAGCGCGTCCGGGCGCTCGTTGAGCACTTCGTACAGGATCATCACGCCCTGGTTGGGCACGCCGACCTCGTAGGCGTCGGGGTACATCAGGGCCCACCGCGCGGTGAGCTCCTCCCCGCCGGGGCCGAACCCTGCGCAGTTCCAGTCCTTGACGGTGGAGTTCAGCTCACCGCCGACGTACTGGATCGGCTTGCTCACCTGCTCCAGCAACGGCTCCAGGGCAGCAAAAAGGGACTCGCCAGGCATGGGCTCAAGGGTAACCCGCCCCGCGCCATGCCCTCGAACGCGGAAAGCGGCCCGACGTTCAGGTTCGCGGCGTACCGTGCGCGCGTGTCCCCCGCGTCAACCCCCCGGTCCCGCCGCGCGCCGCTGCGCCGTCTGGGCCTGCTCGCCGCGGCCGCCGCGGCCGTGGCCGCCACCGTGCTGGTCACGGCCGGCGCCACCGGGGACGTTCACCCTCCCAGGCTGCCGGGATCGCCCGTGCGCGTCGTGGGCATCGGCGACTCGGTCACCGCCGGCACCGCGTGCAACTGCACCGACTTCGTCCGCCTGTATGCGCGGGGGCTCACCTCCCGGGGCACCCCGGCCACGGCCAGCAACCTCGGCGTGGCCGGGATGACCGCCTCCGGGCTGCTGGACGCCATCCGCCGCCCGGGCGCGATCCGGGACGGGGTCTCCCGCGCCGACGTCCTGCTCGTGACCATCGGGGCCAACGACCTCATGCCCCAGCTGCAGAAGTGGGCCCACGGCGGCTGCCTGCAGGCCTGCTGGGCGCCGCCGGTCGCGCAGGTCGGCGACACCGTGGCCCAGGTCGTGCGCACCGCCCGGGCCCTCCGGGGCGAGCCGGCCGAGCGGGTGCTGGTCACCGGCTACTGGAACGTCTTCGACGACGGCGACGAGGCAGCCGCGGCGAGGGGCACGGCATACCTGGCCTGGAGCGACCGGCTCAGCCGCGCCCTCAACACGGCGCTGTGCGACGCCGCCCGGCACAGCGGGGCGACCTGCGTGGACCTCTACACCCCATTCAAGGGCGATGGCAGCCGCAACCCGACGTCATTGCTGGCGGCCGACGGGGACCACCCGAACGCCGCAGGGCACCGGCTCATCGCCGGTGCCCTGCTCACCGCGTCGGGCCGCTGAGCGACGCGGAGCTCGTGTGGCCTACCCGGTGGCGTACAGGTGCCGGGAGAGCCAGTCGAGGGCCTGCGGGAGCTGGGCCCCCCAGGTCGCGAAGTTGTGACCCCCTCGGGCCTCGATGAGCGAGTCGACCTGCAGCGGCGGCCGCACCGCGTCGAGGAACGTCCGGGTCGCGACGTAGCCCGTGGGGCCACGTTCCTCCCGCGATGCCGTCAGCAGCAGCGACACCGGCGGCGTGGGCAGGTGGGTGAGCCGCCACTGGAGGTCGTTGAGGTCGCGCACCACGCTGGATCCTCCCCACAGGTCCCCGGTGGTGCTGTCGTGCAGCGTGGTGAAGTAGCCGGACAGCGACACCGCGGACGTGAAGACGTCGGAGTGGGTCATGGCGAGCTTGACCGAGCAGTAGGCGCCGGTGGAGTCGCCGACCGCTCCCCAGCCGAGGGGTCGGACCCGGGCGAGGTGGCGGATCGCGTCCGGCACGTCCTGGGACAGGTAGGTCAGGGCCTGCGGGCCGCCGGGCACGTCGGTGCACTCGGTGTCGCGTGGCGGGGCCACGGTGGGACGCAGGAGCACGAGGACCATCGGCCGGGCCCGGCCGGCGGCGATCTCCGAGAGCAGGGCGGCCGGGTAGTTCAGCCGGGTCACGAGGTTCTGCAGGGTGCCCGGGTAGCCGGTCATCACCTCGACCGCGGGGAACGTGCTGTGTGCGTATGCCGGCTGGAAGTACTGCGGGGGCAGGTAGACCAGCGCGGGGTCGCGCAGCTGGGACCGCGGACCCGCCACCGTGACCGACTCCACCCGGCCCCGGGTGGACCACTGGGCCGGGGTCGACCAGCCGGCGTCGGGGCGCACCGAGCGCGCGGCGGCCGCGAACGCCTTCGTGGTGCCGTAGACGGAGTCCGGCGCCCGACCGGCACCGGTGCGCCCGGCGGAGTGGGTGGCGACGTGGACGACCCGGCCGTTCGTGGACGCCCCGCCCAACAGGTCGGACCACGAGGCGTAGAAGTAGCCCCAGTCGTTGAGCCCGACGGCGAGCAGCAGCACCGCACCGACCTGGCACAGCATGATGCTGACCAGCCGCTGCAGCGTCCGCACCGGCCGGGGCCCGCGCCACCGTGGCCACAGGGCCACGGTGGCCACCGGCAGGCCTACCGCGAAGACGGCCAGCAGCACCAGCAGCGGGGCGCCCAGCAGGGACATCGGGGATCCTCCTCGTCGCGGTCCCGGGGTGGGTCCGTCTCAGCACGCCGAGTGTGCTGCCCCTGGCTGGGAGGATGCTGGATGTCGGCCGGGAAGGCCGGTCAGACCCGGTAGAGCTCGTCCAGGTCGGGGCGGAACCGGTCCTCCACCACGCGCCGGCGCAGCTTCATGCTCGGCGTCAGCTCACCCTCCTCGATGGACAGGTCCCGCGGCAGGATGATGAAGTTCTTGATCGTCTCCCAGCGGTTGAGCCGGCTGTTGAGCTCGTCGACGTGCTCCTGCACCATCGCCCGGCACTCCGGGGAGGTCACCATCTCGCGGTAGAGCTTGCCGGCCATGCCGCGCGCGACCCCCCACTCGGTGATGGCGTCGTAGTCGAGGGTGATCAGCGCGGTGACGAAGTGCCGTCCCTCGCCGTAGACCATGAACTGGCTGACGTAGGGGCAGATCCCCTTGAACATGGCCTCGATCGCCGACGGCGCGACGTTCTTGCCCTGGGAGGTCTTGAACAGGTCCTTCTTGCGGTCGGTGATCCGCAGGAAGCCGTGCTCGTCGACGCTGCCGATGTCACCGGTGTGCAGCCACCCGCCCATGTCCAGGGCCTCCTCGGTGGCCTCCGGCTGGTTGAGGTAGCCCTGCATGACGCCGGGCCCCTTGATGAGCACCTCGCCGTCGTCGGCGATGCAGACCTGCGTGCCCGGCACCGGCCAGCCAACGGTGCCCGGGATGTAGGAGCCGGGGCGGTTGACGAACGAGGCGGCGCTGGTCTCGGACAGGCCGTAGCCCTCGAGCACGGGCATGCCCACGGCGTCGAACCAGCGGGCGATCTCGGGGTCGAGCGCCGCCGAGCCGGAG
>DASSPC010000138.1:0-3357 GCA_035699865.1 Oryzihumus sp.
GCGCGCGACCGGTTGTCCGGGTGCTCAGGCGCCCTGCTGCTGGGCGGCCTGCTGGGCCGCGTGGGCCCGCCGCAGGACCTCGGTGAGCTTGTTGGCGCCGGCGACGACGGTCGCGGCGTGCAGCCGGCCGGGCTGGCGGGAGACGCGCTCGATCGGGCCGGAGATGGACACGGCGGCAACGACCCGGCCCGACGGCCCGCGGACCGGGGCGGACACCGAGGCGACGCCCGGCTCACGCTCGCCGACGCTCTGGGCCCAACCGCGGCGGCGCACGCCGGACAGCGTGGTGGCGGTGAACTTGGCACCCTGCAGCCCGCGGTGCAGTCGGTCCGGCTCCTCCCAGGCGAGCAGCACCTGGGCGGCCGAGCCGGCCAGCATCGACAGGCTGGCGCCGACCGGGATGGAGTCGCGCAGGCCCATCGGGCGCTCGGCGGCGGCGACGCAGATGCGCTGGTCGCCCTGCCGGCGGAACAGCTGGGCGCTCTCGTTGGTGTGGTCGCGCAGTGCCCCGAGCACCGGGCCCGCGGCCGCGAGCAGCCGGTCCTCGCCGGCAGCGGCTGCGAGCTCGCCCAGGCGCGGGCCGAGCACGAAGCGGCCCTGCATGTCACGGGTGACGAGCCGGTGGTGCTCGAGCGCGACGGCGAGCCGGTGGGCGGTGGGGCGGGCCAGACCGGTGGCCCCCACGAGCTGCGCGAGGGTCGACGGCCCGGCCTCGAGGGCGCCCAGAACGATCGCGGCCTTGTCGAGAACGCCGACTCCGCTAGAGTTGTCCATGTCCTGATATTGCCGTCTCAGTGCCTGAGACGCAAGTTCGTGGGTCCGGAAAGTGCGTCAGCCTTCACGGAGCAGGCGCGCAGAGTGGCTCGCTGCACCCGTCAGACGGAGGTTGGTTCGATGGCAGGCACGTTGGCCGAGAAGGTCTGGGACGCGCACGTCGTGCGCCGGGCCGAGGGGGAGCCCGACCTCCTCTACATCGACCTCCACCTGCTCCACGAGGTCACCAGCCCGCAGGCCTTCGACGGGCTGCGGCTCGAGGGCCGCTCCGTGCGCCGCCCCGACCTGACCCTGGCCACCGAGGACCACAACGTCCCCACGACGCCCGGCCCCATCACCGACCCGGTCAGCCGCACCCAGGTCGAGACGCTGCGCCGCAACTGCGACGAGTTCGGCGTCCGGCTCTATCCCATGGGTGACGTCGACCAGGGCATCGTCCACGTCGTCGGCCCGCAGCTCGGGCTGAGCCAGCCCGGCATGACCATCGTCTGTGGAGACAGCCACACCTCCACCCACGGCGCGTTCGGGGCGCTGGCGTTCGGCATCGGCACCAGCGAGGTCGAGCACGTGCTCGCCACGCAGACCCTGCCGCTCAAGCCGTTCCGGACCCTGGCCGTGACCGTCGACGGCGAGCTGCCGGACGGGGTCACCGCCAAGGACATCGTGCTGGCCGTGATCGCGAAGATCGGCACCGGGGGCGGGCAGGGCTATGTCATCGAGTACCGCGGCTCGGCCATCGAGGCGCTGTCGATGGAGGCCAGGATGACGGTCTGCAACATGTCGATCGAGGCCGGCGCCCGCGCGGGCATGATCGCGCCGGACCAGACGACGTTCGACTACCTGCAGGGGCGCCCGCACGCCCCGACCGGGGCCGACTGGGAGGCCGCCGTGGCCGACTGGTCCCTCCTGCGCAGCGACGACGACGCCGTGTTCGACCTCGAGGTTCTCCTCGATGCCTCGACGCTGAGCCCGTTCGTCACCTGGGGCACCAACCCCGGCCAGGGGCTGCCGCTGTCGGCCAGCGTGCCCGACCCCGAGTCCTACGGCGACGAGTCCGAGAAGGCCGCGGCGCAGCGCGCGCTGGACTACATGGGCCTGACCGCCGGCACGCCGCTGCGGGAGATCCGGGTCGACACGGTGTTCGTCGGCTCCTGCACCAACGGCCGGATCGAGGACCTGCGCGCGGCCGCGGGGATCCTCAAGGGCCGCAAGGTCGCCGACGGCGTGCGCATGCTCGTCGTGCCCGGCTCGGCCAAGGTGCGGCTGCAGGCCGAGGCCGAGGGCCTGGACCGCGTGTTCACCGAGGCGGGCGCCGAGTGGCGCCTCGCCGGGTGCTCGATGTGCCTGGGCATGAACCCCGACCAGCTCGCGCCGGGGGAGCGCAGCGCCTCGACGTCCAACCGCAACTTCGAGGGCCGGCAGGGCAAGGGCGGGCGCACCCACCTGGTCAGCCCGCTGGTCGCGGCCGCGACCGCCCTGCGCGGCACGCTGTCCAGCCCCGCCGACCTGAGCGCCTGAGGAGACCCGCCATGGAGCAGTTCACGACCCACACCGGCATCGGCGTCCCGCTGCGCCGCAGCAACGTCGACACCGACCAGATCATCCCGGCGGAGTACCTCAAGCGCGTCACCCGCACCGGCTTCGAGGACGGCCTCTTCGCGGCCTGGCGCCGCGACGAGACCTTCATCCTCAACAACCCCGCGTATGCCGCGGGGTCGGTCCTGGTGGCCGGGCCCGACTTCGGGACCGGTTCCTCCCGGGAGCACGCCGTGTGGGCCCTGATGAACTACGGCTTCCGCGTCGTCATCTCCTCGCGCTTCGCCGACATCTTCCGCGGCAACAGCGGCAAGCAGGGCCTGCTCACCGCCCAGGCCAGCCAGGACGACGTCGAGCTGCTGTGGAAGCTGCTGGAGAACGAGCCGGGGGCCGAGGTGACCGTCGACCTGCAGTCGCGCACCATCACCGCCAAGGACGTCGTCGCGCCGTTCGAGGTCGACGACTACACGCGCTGGCGGCTGCTGGAGGGCCTGGACGACATCGGGCTCACCCTGCGCCACGAGGCCGAGGTGAGTGCCTTCGAGGCGACCCGACCGGCCTACAAGCCGAGCACCCTGACCGCCTCGGCCGCCAGCTGAGCCACGGGTCCCACTATCGCGAAAAGCGTTCTCCCACAACACAACAACGACGGTCGGCGCCTCCTCACAAGGGGGCGCCGACCCGCGTCCGGGCGGGGTCGCCGGGGCGCCTCCAGGAGGTCTGTGCAGGTCAGGGGCGGTCTCTGACCCCGTTCAAACACGTTGCGACACAACGAATCCGATGTTCCGTTTGTGGTGGACTCCACACCCCCGGAGGCCTAACGTCGTCTCCAAGTCGAGCACAGGCTCGGCCGCAGACCCGCCGGGCAAGGGGTCCGGCGCACATTTCCTCGGGAGGGGAAGACGTGAACAAGGGAGAACTGATCGACGCCCTTGAAGGGCGCCTCGGCAGCAAGAAGGCCGCGGCAGAAGCTCTCGAAGCGGTGCTCGACGTCATCATCCGGGCCGTCGCGAAGGGCGAGAAGGTCGGCATCACCGGCTTCGGCAC
>DASSPC010000139.1:0-2118 GCA_035699865.1 Oryzihumus sp.
GCCCGGTCCCAGCTGGACGCTGACATCGCTGTCGTCGGTGGAGAATGCGTCATTGATGGCGGCGGTATCGGTGGCACCGGATGTGTCACCGGACGGGGTCACCTGGACGATCGCGGGCATGGCAGCCTACCTTCCTCTTCAAAGGGCGGCCTGGCCGATTCCCGGCCACTGGTCTGTGCTGTACCACACGGGCCCGGATACAGATGCCGCCCACCGGTAGGTGCCGTTCATTTCTACCCGCACCCCCCTCACCCGCATTGTTTCACTGTCACCGCCGTTTATCACGTCCCCCAGACACGGTCATAGTTGAGCTGCACACTCGATGATTAGGCATCGAGACTGTCCACCACACCCTGGTCGGCCAGCGAAAGCAGCTGCTCGAAACCCGCAGCGGTGAGATGACCTCGCGGAAACTCGATAGCTAAGTGGTCGCGCCCGTAAGTTCGTCGGGGGTCAGGTCCAGGCGGTTGGGTCGTTGAGGTAGAGGCCGCAGGCGATGTCGAGGGCGTCTTCGCAGGTGCCGACTGGCAGGCCGGTGGGGAAGAGGGAATCGTCGTAGTCCTTGTGGCTGGCGCGGTAGATCGCGAAGCGCCAGTCGTGGGCGGATCCGACGTAGCGCAGTCGGCACAGGCGCAAGCTGGTGCCGTCGGCCAGGACGCCGTCGACGTAGCTGAATATGCCACGGTGGCGCACGGTGATGCTGGCCAGGTCCGGCCAGCGTTCGCGGGCCCGGGCCGTCAGCCGCTGGGTCAGGGACGTCTTCGTGGAGTCGGGGTACTTCGCCACAAGAACCATCTTTGCCAGGGCGGCGTGTCGTGTCGCGGTTCCGGTGCGGGGATGCGGCACAAAGATCAGATGCCGATGTCAAGTCCGCACGTGATTGTCTTGTCCGGTGCCGAGGAATCGGTGTTGTCGGCCAGGGCCCGGTCAGGGCGCGGCGCCTACCGTGACTGGCTGCGGGCCAGGATCGTGCTCGCGGCGGCGGCCGGCCAGAGCAACGCCGCGATCGCGGTGGAGGCAGGGGTGTGCACGGACACGGTCCGCAAGTGGCGCCGCCGGTTCGCCAGCGACCGGCTGCTGGGCTTAAAGGACGCCCGGCGCAGTGGGCGGCCGCCGGTGTTCACTGGCGCCGCGCGGGCCGAGGCCGTCGCGCTGGCGTGCGCGCTGCCGGCCGAGACCGGAGTGCCGCTGTCGCGGTGGAGCTGCCCGGAACTGGCCCGCGAGCTGGCCCGGCGATGCCAGGTAGCCGCCTCGGCGTCCACGGTGCGCCGGTGGCTGAACGGCGACCCGCTCAAACCGTGGCAGCATCGCTCGTGGATCTCGGTCCGGGACCCGGACTTCGCCGCCAGGGCCGCCCGCGTCCTGGACCTGTATGCCGGTATCTGGCACGGCGGGCCCTTGGGTGAGAACGACTTCGTCATCTGCGCGGATGAGAAGACCTCCATCCAGGCCCGCTGCCGCTGCCACCCCACCCTGCCCCCGGGCAAGGCCCGCGCGATGCGGGTCGAGCACGACTACCAGCGCTGCGGCGCCCTGGCCTACCTGGCCGCCTGGGACGTCCACCGAGGCCGGGTGACTGGACGATGCGAGGCCACCACCGGGATCGCGCCGTTCGCCCGGCTGGTCACTCAGGTGATGACCACTGAGCCGTATGCCAGCGCAGACCGGGTGTTCTGGATCGTGGACAACGGGTCCTCCCACCGCGGCGCCGCCTCGGTCAGGCGAATGACCAAAGCCTGGCCCAACGCGCACCTGATCCACCTGCCCGTACATGCCTCCTGGCTGGACCAGGCGGAAATCTACTTCTCCGTCGTCCAGCGCAAAGTCCTCACCCCCAACGACTTCACCGACCTCGGCCAGATCCGCGACCGCCTCGCCGCCTTCGAGACCCGCTACAACGCTGTGGCAAAGCCGTTCAACTGGAAGTTCACTCGCACCGACCTCAACGACCTGCTGCACCGCATCGACGCCCGCGACAAAGCCCAGCACCACGCCTTGGCAGCATGATCTCTACCCCCGACGAACTTACGGGCGCGACCACTTAGCCGTGCCGGAGCCCCGGCAGCGGCCGCGGGAGACCCGGCTGCCGATCTTTGAATCGGTGGAGTCGGACTGGTT
>DASSPC010000140.1:0-3904 GCA_035699865.1 Oryzihumus sp.
CGTAGGGGTAGCGCTCCAGCAGGGCGCGGTACATCTTCCGTGCCCGTCGGGTCAGGGCCACGGGGGTCTCGACGGGGGAGTTCACGGACACGGCCCCAGCCTAGAGGGCTGCGGCGACGCCGGCTTCCCCGCGGTGGCCCGCATGGCACACTGTCGGCCGTGGACAACGATGTCGTGAAGAAGGCGCCCCTTTTCGCAGCCCTCGATGACGAGGCCGCGACCGCCCTGCAGCAGTCGATGACCTCCTCACGCCTCGAGCGCGGCGACATCCTCTTCCACGAGGGTGACCAGGGAGATCGTCTCTACGTGATCCGCGAGGGCAAGATCAAGCTCGGCCGCACCAGCAGCGACGGTCGGGAGAACCTCCTGGCCATCCTCGGCCCCGGCGAGATGTTCGGCGAGCTGAGCCTGTTCGACCCCGGCCCGCGCACCGCCACGGCCACCGCGGTCGCCGAGACCCAGCTCATCGGGCTGGGCCACGACAACCTCCAGGCCTTCCTCTCCGACCGCCCCGAGGTCGCCGCCACCCTGCTGGCCGCGCTGGCCCGCCGCCTGCGCCGCACCAACGAGACCCTGGCGGACCTGGTCTTCACCGACGTCCCCGGTCGCGTCGCCAAGGCGCTGCTCGACCTGTCCAGCCGCTTCGGCCGCCCGGCCGAGGAAGGCATCCTCGTCGCGCACGACCTCACCCAGGAGGAGCTGGCCCAGCTCGTCGGCGCGTCCCGCGAAACGGTCAACAAGGCGCTGGCCGACTTCGCGACCCGCGGCTGGATCAAGCTCGAGGCCCGCGCCGTCATCCTGATCGACGTCGAGCGGCTCAAGCGCCGCGCGCGCTGAGCAGCCTCAGGCGCCGCGGCCGCTGAGGCCCTTCGCGCGCAGGTAGTCCAGCTGGGCGAGCACGCTCAGCCGGGCTGCCGGCCGCAGCTCCTCCGGCACGTCGGCGTAGACCCGCGCGACGACCGCGTCGGCGTCGCTGGCCCCGTCGGCCAGCGCCGCCCGCACCTGGCCGAGCCGCTCACGCCGGTGCTCGAGGTAGTACCAGACCGCCTGCGCCGCGTGCTGCACCGTCGGGCCGTGCCCGGGCAGGATCGTCTCCACCTGCCCCGAGTTGGTCATGGCCGCGATCCGCTCCAGCGAGTCCAGGTATGCCGCGAGCCGCCCCTCGGGGTGGCTCACCACGGTGGTCCCCCGGCCGAGCACGGTGTCGCCGGTGAGCAGGGCGTTGTCCTCCGGCAGCAGGAAGGACAGCGAGTCGGCGGTGTGGCCGGGGGTGGCCACGACGGACAGCTCGAGCCCACCCACCTCGAGCCGGTCGCCGTCAGCGAGCCCGTCGCCCAGGGCCCGCACCGGCGCACCGGTGAGCTCGGCGAAGTGCTGGGCGGACTCGGCGTGGTCGAGGTGGTGGTGGGTCAGCAGCACCAGCTCGACCCGGGTGCCCCGGGCGGCCACCACGTCCAGCACCCGGCGCAGGTGCGCCTCGTCCAGCGGGCCGGGATCGACCACGGCGCAGCCGTTGGAGCCCGGTTCGGAGAGCACCCAGGTGTTGGTGCCGTCCAGCGTCATCGGCCCGGGGTTGCCGGCGAGCACGCACGCGGCGCGCGGGGTGACCGGGCCGCCCTGCCAGCCGCCCGTCATACCGGCAGCTCGCAGCGGAGCATGACGCCCTCCTCGGTGGGCGTCAGGACCGGCATGACCGGGGCGATCGGCAGCTCCTCGCGGAGGAACTCGTCGGCCGAGCGGGCCGCGGCGACCTCCTCCACGTTGACCACGGTCGGCGGGAGCATGAGCGCCTCGCCACGGTGGTAGTCACGCAGCAGCTCGGCCGGGTCGACCCACGCCGCGTGGTCGGCCTCGGCGGTCGCGTCGTCGGGCACCTGGCCCTCGGGCAGCTCGGCGGCGAAGAAGCGGGTGTCGTAGCGCCGGCTCTCGAACTCCGGGGTGATCCAGTGGGCCCGGGCACGCAGCAGGTCCGAGCGCAGCACCAGCCCCCGCCGCACGAGCAGCTCGGACAGCGACACCTCGCGGGAGAGCAGGGCGGCCCGGTCGGCCTGCCAGTCCGGCCCGCTGACGTCGCCCACCACGCTGTCGGTGTCGGGGCCGGCCAGCAGCACCCCGCACTCCTCGAACACCTCACGCACGGCCGCGGCGACCAGCTCGCGGGCGGTGGTCTCGTCGGCGCCGAGGACCCGGCCCCACTCCTGCGCGGACGGCCCCGCCCACGGCAGCGACGGGTCGGCGTCACGGGGGTCGACGCCGCCGCCGGGGAAGACCATCATGCGCGGGGCGAACTCCATGGTCGCCACCCGCCGCAGCATGAACACCTCGACCCCGTGCTGGCCGTCCCGCACGAGCAGCACCGTCGCGGCGCTGCGCGGGGCGACCGGGTCCTGGGCCGCGGTGTCACGGCCGAGCCAGTCATGAGCACGCTCGACCAGCGCCGGAGCGCTGCCGAGCGGGAAGTCTCGCCTCACGCCCTCGATCCTAGGGCGGCAATCGTCATCCGGCAGGGGCGCCCGGGTGGCACGATCGGCGTATGGGGCGGGAGTACACCATCGAGGAGCTGGCCGAGGCCACGGGGCTGACCGAGCGCACCTTGCGCCTGTACCGCACGAAGGGCCTGCTCGACGCCCCGACGGTGCGCGGCCGGACCGGCTACTACGACCAGCGCCACATGGCCCAGCTGCGCATGGTCAAGGCGTTCGTCGACCACGGCTTCCCGCTGGCGCTCATCTCCTCGCTGGCCAGCCGTGACCTGGTGCAGGTCGAGATCGCCCGGTTGCTGCGGGCGATGATCGAGCGCGAGACCCCCGCGGGCCGGCGCCGGCTCGACAGCGCCGTCACCATCGACCCGATGATGATCTCGGTGATGGACCGGCAGCGTCCGGGCAGCCTCGAGGAGCTGGTCACGCTCGGGGTGATGATGCGCGACGAGGCGGGCAACGTCCACGCCGACGCGATGCTCGTGGCCCTGGTCAACGCGCTCTACCTGCACGACGCCAAGGCGGGCAGCCTCGGCGGGATGGGCATTGCCGCCGGCCGTCTCGCGCACGAGTTCGCGGACGGCCAGCGGCAGGACCCGGTCATCGACCTGGGCAACGAGGACGCGCTCCGGCTGCTGGTGGAGCTGGCGACCTCAGTGTTCCGGGAGGCCCTCAGTCACGCACTGCGACGGTGATCTCGACCTCGACGGGAGCGTCGAGGGGGAGCACCGCGACACCGACGGCGGAGCGGGCGTGGACGCCGGCGTCGCCGAAGGCCTTGCCGAGCAGCTCGCTGGCGCCGTTGACGACGCCGGGCTGGCCGGTGAAGGAGGGGTCGCTGGCGACGAAGCCGACGACCTTGACCACGCGGGTGACCTTGTCCAGGTCGCCGACCTGGGACTTCACCGCGGCGATGGCGTTGAGCGCACAGATCTCGGCGAGCTTCTTGGCGTCGTCGGCGGGCACGAGGCCGTGGCCGTCGCCGACCTTGCCGGTCTGGACCAGCTGGCCGGAGACCATCGGCAGCTGGCCGGAGGTGTAGATGTAGTTGCGGTCGCGCACCGCGGGGACGTACGTCGCCACCGGGGCGGGCACGTCGGGGACGTCCAGGCCCAGCTCGGCCAGGCGCTTCTCGACTGAACTCATTCCGTTCCTCCGCGCTCGTTCCGCTCCTCGCTTCGCTGCGATGCTCGCTCGCTGTCGCATCGGAAGCTCATGTCAGGCCTTCTCCCGCTTCAGGTAGGCCACCAGGCCGTTGCCGTCGGGGCCGGTGAGGACCTGCACCAGCTCCCAGCCGTCCTCGCCCCACTGGTCGAGGATCTGCTTGGTGGCGTGCACGATCAACGGCACCGTGGCGTACTCCCATTTGCGCATGGGCGCACTCTAGCGGCCACTGGCACGATGCCTTCCGTGACCAACGACCC
>DASSPC010000141.1:0-2428 GCA_035699865.1 Oryzihumus sp.
ATCGCCTCGACGTGCTCGAACGCCCGCTCCGCGCCCGGGTGGAACAGCGCGCCGTCGCTGCCGACGCGGCAGTGCACCGGCCAGGTGTCCACGTAGTCGGGGCGGTCGGAGAAGTGGGCGCCGGGATCCTCGTGCCAGTCGGCGGTCGCCACGATGGCGCCGTAGTCCTCGGCGTGGGCGACCACGTGGTCGCTGATGCGGCGGGCCACGTCGGCGCCGCCGGGCACGGGCAGCGAACCGCCCTCGCAGAAGTCGTTCTGCACGTCGACCAGGATCAACGCGCGCGACAGGTCCGCACTCATGCTGAAACGCTAACCCGGTAACCGGACATGACGTGTCAGGTAGCGGGAAACGACACGCAGGGGGACCGATGGCGACGCGCGAGGCGCGCTTCGAGGAGCTGTTCGCGCGGACCAGGTCCGCGCTGATGGGGTATGCCGTGCGCCGGGTCGGCGACCCGGCCGACGCCGCCGACGTGGTCGCCGAGACCTACCTCGTGGCCTGGCGCCGGCTCGACGACGTGCCACCGGGGGAGGAGACCCGGCTGTGGCTGTTCGGCGTCGCCCGCCGGGTGCTGGCCAACCACCAGCGCGGGGAACGGCGCCGGCTCGCCCTCGCCGACCGGCTGCGGGAGGAGCTGTCGGGGTGGGTGCCCGAGCCGTCAACAGGGGAGGCCGACGCCATCGGTCGGGCAATGCGCCGGCTCTCGGCGGACGACCGCGAACTGCTGACGCTGGTCGCGTGGGAGGGCCTGTCCCGTGACGAGGTCGCTGTCGCGCTCGGCGTCACCCGCGCCGTGGTCCGACTGCGGCTGCACCGCGCGCGGGGCCGCCTCGCGGCAGCTCTGCGGGTGGAAGGCATTGACCTGCAACGGTTTTCGGTGACCGGACATGTTCCTGGTGGTAGGGCGAACGCCCACCCCGACCTGAAGGAGGCGTGATGGACCGCGACGAGGCGATGCAGGCGCTGCGTGCGGCAGCCCCGGCTACCGATGCCGAGGTCTCCCGTCGGGTCGGCCAGCGGACGCTCGACGTCCTGCGCGAGGGGATCACCATGACCAGCACCACCGAGGCACCCGTCACCACCCCGCCCACCCGTCGGCGCCGGCACCTCACACGCGGGGCCGTCGCGGGTCTGGCCGCGACGGCCCTGGCCGGGGGAGGGGCGGCCGCGTGGGCGGCATACACCGCAGGGCACGAGACCACCGGGATTGCCTGCGTCAGGAAGGACAACGACGCGATCATCCCGGCCGTGAGTGGTGACCCCGTCGCGGACTGCACGGCCATGTGGCGGCGCGAGGACGTGGCGGTGCCGGACGGGCTCAAGGCGTACGACAACGGCAGGGGCATCGTCGTGCGTCTGGACGGCACGGTTCCTTCGGGGATGAAGGCCCTGCCCGGAGGGGTGGTCCAGGACTCGGCCGTCATCGAGCTCGATGCGAGCCTGCAGGACCAGGTCGACGGACTGCGATCCGGATGCCGTGACGCGACGGGCGCGACGACGTTCGTGACAGCGGAGCTGGCGCGTCTGCGCCTGACCGGGTGGACCGTGGTGGTGGACCGCAGCAGGCCGCCGACCGCCAGCCAGTGCGCCTACCCCATCGTGGAGGGGGGCAAGCGCACGGTCACGCTCATCGCCGGTCCTCCGGCGGGTCAGGGCGCTCCGGAACCGCAGTTCGTTGCGGCTCTGCGCGACCGCATCAGCAAGGCCTGCGTGCCGCTCGGCCGGGCCCGGCAGATCGTCCAGCAGGCTGCGACGGCCACCGGCAACGTCGCCGACGGGCTGCAGGTCACCGCGCTGGCCGACCCGACGGCGTCATGCACGAGGGTGGACGCCGTCGTCGGTGGAGCCTGGATGGTGACGCTGCACGGCCCGGAGACGGTGAGGAAGTAGGGCTCAGCCCTCGTAGACGGTGGGGATCGCGGGCTCGCCGCGGGACAGCTGCCGCGCCCTGGCAGGGAGCTCGGCGCGCGACTGCTCGTGGCGGGCCCGCGCCTGCTCGAGGGTGGTCGCGTCCACGACCTCACCGTCACGGACCAGCTCGACCAGCAACGGGCGGTCGTCACCGTCGTTCGCCGGCATCTCGCCGACACCGATGACCTCCGCCTCGGCGACGCCGGCGACGTTGCGCCGGCGCAATGCCCACTTGCGGCCTGCCACCGTGGCCTTGTCCTTGCTCTTCTTCGCGACCCCGACCATCTCGCCGGTAGCGTCCTCGCGGGCGACGAGCTTGTAGACCAGGCCGGCGGTCGGGGCACCGGACCCGGTGACCAGGGAGGTGCCGACGCCGTAGGCGTCGACCGGCGCGGCGGCCAGGGCGGCGATCGCGTGCTCGTCCAGGTCGGAGGTGACCACGATGCGGGTGCCGGTGGCCCCGAGCGCGTCGAGCTGCCGGCGCACCTCCCGGGCCTGGGCGAGCAGGTCCCCG
>DASSPC010000142.1:0-4078 GCA_035699865.1 Oryzihumus sp.
GGTGGTCTCGGTGACCCCTACCGGCACCTGCTCACGCAGCGACCGGGCGAACTCCTCCGGGCCGACCCGGATCAGCAGGTCACGGGCCCCGGGCGGCGGCGGAGCGTCGCGGTCGATGGCCGGCAGCTTGCTGCGCGGCGAGACGCTGGTCCGGGACGGGCCGTAGGGCTGGTTGACGGTGACCTCGGCCAGGTAGGTCAGCAGCTTGGTGTCGCGGTCGGCCGGCGTGCGGGCGGTGAGCAGGCCGGGGCGCTCGTCGATGAACGAGGTGGAGAGCCGCCCCGCGACGAAGTCGGGCTCGTCCAGCAGGGCCTGCAGGAAGGGGATGTTGGTGGACACGCCGCGGATCCGGAACTCCGCCAGGGCCCGACGGGCCCGGCGCACCGCGGTGGCGAAGTCGGCGCCACGGCAGGTCAGCTTGACCAGCATCGAGTCGAAGTGGGCGCCGATCTCGGCGCCGACGAACACCGTGCCGCCGTCGAGGCGCACGCCCGCGCCACCGGCGGACCGGTAGACGGTGATGTGGCCGGTGTCCGGGCGGAACCCGTTGGCCGGGTCCTCGGTCGTGATCCGGCACTGCAGCGCCGCCCCGCGCAACCGCACGGTGTCCTGCGACAGGCCGAGGTCCTCCAGGGTCTCCCCGGAGGCGATCCGCAGCTGGGCGCTGACGAGGTCGACGTCGGTGACCTCCTCGGTGACCGTGTGCTCGACCTGGATGCGCGGGTTCATCTCGATGAACACGTAGCGGCCGTCGGGGGCCAGCAGGAACTCCACGGTCCCCGCGTTGACGTAGCCGATCTCCCTGGCGAACGCCACGGCATCGGCGCAGATCCGTTGGCGCAGCTCGGGATCGAGGTTCGGCGCCGGTGCGATCTCGACGACCTTCTGGTGCCGGCGCTGCACCGAGCAGTCGCGCTCGAACAGGTGGATCACGTTGCCCGAGCCGTCGGCGAGGATCTGCACCTCGATGTGCCGTGGGCTGACCACCGCCTCCTCGAGGAACACCGTCGCGTCGCCGAAGGCCGACTCCGCCTCGCGCATGGCGGCCTCAAGGGACTCGCGCAGGTCCTCGCGGCGCTCGACCCGTCGCATGCCCCGACCGCCACCACCGGCGACCGCCTTGACGAAGATCGGGAAGCCCACCTCGTCCGCGGCGGCCAGCAGGGTCTCGACGTCGTCGCTCGGCTCGGCGCTGCGCAGCGTCGGCAGACCGGCCTCCTTGGCCGCGGCGATGGCCCGCGCCTTGTTGCCGGTGAGGTAGAGCACCGACGCCGGCGGGCCGACGAACGTGATGCCCGCCTCGGCGCAGGCCTCGGCCAGCGCGGGGTTCTCCGAGAGGAAGCCGTAGCCGGGGTAGATCGCGTCGGCGCCGGCCTCGGCCGCGACCCGGGTGACCTCCTGCGGGTCGAGGTAGGCCCGGACCGGGTGTCCCGGCTCCCCGATCTCGTAGGCCTCGTCGGCCTTGAGCCGGTGCTCGCTCTTGCGGTCCTCGTGCGGGAACACCGCGACCGTCGTCGCGCCGAGCTCGGTGGCGGCGCGGAACGCGCGGACCGCGATCTCTCCTCGGTTGGCTACGAGCACCTTGCGAAACACGAACGCCTCCCACCGGGGGTTGGGCCGTCAGGTCGGGGACAGCCTAGTGAGGCGACCGTACTGCGAGACCCGCGTCCCGGCATACGGGATCTGGGCCACAGTCCGGCCCGGGAGCGCCGAGCGTAGACCCGCGAGCGGATGCCGCGGAAGCGATGCCGCCTTAATCTGGCCCCGAGTCGGGGAGGCACATGGCACAGGCAGAGGTCCAGGTGGCAGGAGGCGCGGCACACGAGGCCGCGCGCGATGCGCTGCGGGCGCAGCTGGCCGGTATGCCGCCCGGTCACCCCGTGCGCCTGGCCAAGCGCACGTCCAACCTGTTCCGGCCCCGCGAGGCCACCGGCGCCCCCGGCCTGGACGTCAGCGACTTCACCCACGTGCTGTCGGTCGACCCGGACGCGCTGGTGGCCGACGTGCAGGGGATGACCACCTACGAGCACCTCGTCGACGCGACCCTGGCGCACGGCTGCATGCCCCTGGTCGTGCCGCAGCTGAAGACCATCACCATCGGTGGGGCGGTGACCGGGCTCGGCATCGAGGCCTCCTCGTTCCGCAGCGGGCTGCCGCACGAGTCGGTGCTCGAGATGGAGGTCCTCACCGGCGACGGCGACATCGTCACGGCCACGCCCGAGGGCGAGCACGCCGACCTGTTCCGCGCGTTCCCCAACTCCTACGGCTCGCTGGGCTACGCGCTGCGCCTGCGGATCGAGCTCGAGCGGGTGCATCCCTACGTGCGGCTCCGGCACGTGCGGTTCACCGACCTCGACGCGCTGCAGGACGCGATCGGGCGGGTGACCAGCACGCGGATGCACGAGGGCGAACCCGTCGACTTCGTCGACGGTGTGGTGTTCTCGGCGGGCGAGAGCTACCTGGTCCTGGGCGACTGGCAGGACCACGCGCCGTTCACCAGCGACTACACCGGCCAGCGCGTGTTCTACCGCTCGATCCCGCAGCAGTCGGTGGACTTCCTCACCGTCCGCGACTACCTGTGGCGCTGGGACACCGACTGGTTCTGGTGCTCGCGGGCCTTCGGGGCGCAGCACCCGGTGGTGCGCCGCCTGTGGCCGAGGCGGCTGCTGCGCAGCGACGTCTACTGGAAGCTCGTGGCGTTCGAGAACCGCCACCACGTCTTCGCCCGACTCGACGAGCGCCGCGGGCGGCCGCCGACCGAGCGGGTGGTGCAGGACGTGGAGGTGCCGCTGGAGCGCACCGCCGAGTTCCTGCGCTGGTTCCTGAGCGAGGTGCCGATCGAGCCGATCTGGCTGTGCCCGTTGGCGCTTCGCGACACCGCGGTCAGCCGCGCGGGCTGGCCGCTCTACCCCCTGGAGCCGGGCCGGACCTACGTCAATGTGGGGTTCTGGTCCACGGTCCCGATCGCCGACGGTCGGCGTGACGGCGACGTCAACCGGGCCATCGAGCGGGAGGTGCACGACGTGGGCGGGCACAAGTCCCTCTACTCCGACGCCTACTACGACGAGGCTGGTTTCTGGGCGCACTACGGCGGCGAGACCTACCACGCGGTCAAGGAGCGCTACGACCCCGAGGGCCGTCTGCCCTCGCTCTACGACAAGGCGGTGAGACGCAGATGACGTTGACCATCGGGCAGATGCTGGACCGGGTTTTCGACCCCGGCACACCGGTGCGGTTCACGGCATACGACGGGTCCTCGGCGGGCGACCCGGACTCGAGGTTCACCATCCACCTGGCCAACGAGCGGGCCGTGCGCTACATCGCCACGGCGCCCGGCGAGCTCGGCCTGGCCCGCGCCTACGTCGCCGGCGACCTCAGCATCGAGGGCGCCGACCCGGGCGACCCCTACGACCTGCTGCGCACCTTCCGCGACGAGGTCGAGCCGCACGTGCCCAAGGTCAACGAGCTGCCGGAGATCCTGAAGTCGTTGGGACTCAAGGGTCTTCGGCCGCCGGAGCTGCCCCCGCAGGAGACGCCGGCGCCGTGGCGGCGCATGGTCCACGGGCTGCGGCACTCCAAGGCGCGCGACGCCGACGCGATCCACCACCACTACGACGTGTCCAACCGGTTCTACGAGCTCCTGCTCGGCCCGTCGATGACCTACACCTGCGCGTGCTACCCCAGCGTGGACGCGACCCTGGAGGAGGCGCAGGCCAACAAGTACGACCTGGTCTGCCGCAAGCTCGGCCTCCGGCCCGGCATGCGGCTGCTCGACGTCGGCTGCGGCTGGGGCGGCATGGTGCGCCACGCGGTGAAGAACTACGGCGTCACGGCGCTCGGTGTCACGCTGTCGGACCAGCAGGCCCGCTGGGCGGCCAAGGCCATCGCCGAGGACGGGATCTCCGAGCGGGCCGAGGTGCGCCACCTCGACTACCGGGACGTCACCGAGACCGGGTTCGACGCGGTCAGCTCGATCGGCCTGACCGAGCACATCGGGGTGCGCAACTACCCGGGCTACTTCCGCTTCCTCAAGGCGCGGCTGCGCGAGGGTGGCCGGCTGCTCAACCACTGCATCACG
>DASSPC010000143.1:0-4192 GCA_035699865.1 Oryzihumus sp.
CGAGGCCGACCACGAGTACCTCCTCGAGGGCGATGTGTTCACCAAGGACCTCATCGACACGTGGATCGACTGGAAGCGCATCAACGAGGTGGACCCGATCCGCTTCCGCCCGCACCCGCACGAGTTCGAGATGTACTTCGACATCTGATCGGAGCGGAGCCGGAGACCAGATATCGAACGACGGCTCAGTGACATCTGACAGTCCGCGGTCCAGCCGGCTGCAGAGGCCGGCTGACCTGCACTGATGCGACGGCAGGCTCCCATGGGAGCCTGCCGTCGCGCTGTTGGTCGCCGCATCCGTTCGCGCTCTCCAACGGGCCGACTGCGCTCAGCCCAGCGCTCCGGACGGGTCTGGTCATGACCACGACCACGACGCCGGACCCGCCCCTGACCGACATGACCCTCCCGTGGCGGGTCCAGCACATCGACGAGCCCACCGCGGCAGGCCGGAAGCCGACGGTCCGGAGACAGGCGGTACCACCCGCGCCTCGGGGTCGGCGCGGTCGTGGGTGCCCGGAAGGGGCGTCGCCCTCCCCGGGCTCGTGGTCGCGGCCGCTCAGGCGTCCTGCGCGACGGTAGCCCCGCGCTGCCGGGCGCCGACCGCCGGCTGGAGCGCGATGGGGGCGCCGAGCCACTCGGCCGGGATGCCGAAGCCCTCGACCAGGGCCAGGGCGTCCGGGCGCAGCTCGGCGCACAAGGCGTTGACGGCGGCCGTGACGGCCTTGGCCCGCCCGGGGGTCAGCCGCCCGTGCTCGAGGAACCACCCCTTGTCCTGCTCGATGGTGGACAGGGCGTAGAGGTCGCAGACCCGGGACAGCGTCTCGCGGGCCGCCGGGTCGGTGCAGGCCTCGATGCCGGCGACGAACGCCTCGAGCACCACCCGGTCGACGTGCGCCCGCGCGGCCCGCAGGACGTGGTCCTGCGCGGCGTTGAACACCGCGAAGGCGTCCGCGTCGGGAGCACCGGCCCGCCGCAGCCGTCGCGCCAGGCCCTCGAGGACGTGCTTCTCCCGGTCCTCGAACAGCCGCAGGTGCAGGGCCCGGTCGCGCAGGTCGGTGTCGCCGGTGCGCGGGCCGGCGCCGCCGATCCGCTCGAGCAGCGGCCGGGTCGCGGTGCGCTCGATGACGCTGCCGGCGATCTGGCCCGCGGCGAAGCGGACCATGCCCAGGGTGTCCAGGTCGCCGAAGGTGTCGCGGTACTCGGTGAGCAGCCCCTTGGCCACCAGCTGCAGCAGCACCGTGTTGTCGCCCTCGAAGGTGGTGAACACGTCGGTGTCCGCCTTCAGTGCCGGCAACCGGTTCTCGGCCAGGTAGCCCGCCCCGCCGCAGGCCTCGCGGCAGGTCTGGATGGTCGAGGTGGCGTGCCACGTGACCACCGCCTTGATCCCGGCGACGCGGGACTCCAGCTCGCGCTGGGCGACCTCGTCCGGCTCGACGGCGGTCTGCACCTCGTGCAGGGAGGCGACCAGCTCGTTCTGGGCGAACTGCAGCGCATAGCTGGTGGCCAACGCGGGCAGCAGCTTGCGCTGGTGCGTGCGGTAGTCGAGCAGGAGGACCTCCTCCTCGCTGCCGGGAGCGGCGAACTGGCGCCGCTGCGCGGCATACCGGATGGCGATGGCGAGCGCGGTCTTGGTGGCGCTGCCCGCGGCGCCGGCCACGCTCACCCGGCCGCGCACCAACGTGCCGAGCATGGTGAAGAAGCGGCGGCTCTCGTTCTCGATCGGGCTGGAGTAGGTGCCGTCCTCGGCGACGTCGCCGAACCGGTTGAGCAGCGCCGTGCGCGGCACGCGGACGTGGTCGAAGGCCAGCGTGCCGTTGTCGACGCCGGCGAGGCCGGCCTTGGCACCGCAGTCGCCGATCGCGACGCCGGGGCAGGCGCGGCCGGCCTCGTCGCGGATGGGCACGAGCAGCGCGTGCACCCCGTGGCTGCGGCCTCCGGTCACGAGCTGGGCGAAGACCACCGCGAGGCGCCCGTCCCGGGCAGCGCCTCCGATGTAGGTCTTCACCGCCCCCTCGTGCGGGGTGTCGATGACGAACTCGCCGGTGCCGGGGTCGTAGGTGGCGGTGGTGTGCAGGTGCTGCACGTCGCTGCCGTGCCCGACCTCGGTCATCGCGAAGCAGCCGGGCAGGGCGAAGGAGATGACGTCCTCCAGGTAGCGCTCGTGGTGCTCCCTCGTACCCAGGTTGACGATGGCGCCGCCGAAGAGCCCCCAGTGCACGCCGGCCTTGACCAGCAGCGACAGGTCCCCGTGCGCGAGCATCTCGAACGCGGTCACCGAGGCGCCGACGTCGTTCCTGCCGCCGTACTCCACCGGGAACCCGTTGCGCGGGTGCCCCGTGCCGGCCAGGAGGCGCATCTGCTCGAACACCCTCGCCCGGTGCGCCTCCTGGTCGAGCGTCGGGTCGGTCAGCAGGTCCTCGGGTGTGAACCGCTCCCGCGCCTCCTGGCGGACCTGGGCCCAGCGGCCGTCGAGGGCGGCGCGCAGCGCGACGCCGAGCGGGGTCAGGTCGGTCATCGGCTCTCCTCGGGGACGTCGGGTCGGTCAGGGGGCCGCAGGGCACCGGCGAGGCCGCCCCAGGCCAGGTCGGTGACCTGCCGGGCGAGCACCTCGCGGGGCTCGCGGTCCGGCTGCGCGACCCAGTGGTCGGCGGCGGCCCGGACCAGGCCGATCAGGCTGTGCGCCCAGGTGCCGGCGGCGCGGTCGTCGCGCCCCTCCCCGCGCAGGCGCGCGGCCAGGATGGCGGTGACCTGCTCGGCGATCCGGGAGGTCATGCCCTCCACCGGGTCGTCGGACACCGGGGTGTCCAGCAGCGGGCGGGTCACCACGAAGCGGTAGACCTCGGGGTCGCGCTCGACCAGCGTGAGGTAGCTGTCGACCGCGGCCGCGACCAGCGCACGGGGGTCGCCACCGGCGCCGGGCGTGGCCAGTGCCGAGCCGAGGTCGCGCAGGATGAGGTCGTCCACGGCGGCCACCACGGCGCGGTAGAGCCCGGCACGGTCGGTGAAGTGCCGGTAGATGACGGTCTTGCTGGTGCCGGCCTGCGCCGCGATCTGGTCCATGCCCACCCCGGCCCCGTGCCGGCGGATGGCCTTCATCGTCGCCTCCACCAGCTCGGCGCGTCGGGCCTGGCGGTGCTCGGCCCAGCGAGTGTCACGCCCGTCGGTGCGGGTGCTGGGGCTCATGCCGGGACAGTACCGCGTACTTGGCGTACCTGCTACTTTCGGTATCAGGAACGCGCACGGCTCCCTGCACCATCGCGACAGCTGGAGGAACCCTTGGACCCGCAGTCTCCCCGCCCGGTCTACGTGGTCGGCGCCAACCGCATCCCGTTCGCCCGCGCGAACGGGCCCTACGCCCACGCGTCCAACCAGGACATGCTCACCACCGTCCTCGACGGCCTGGTCGCCCGCTGCGGCCTTGCCGGCGAGCAGGTCGGCGAGGTCGCCGCCGGCGCGGTGCTCAAGCACAGCCGCGACTTCAACCTGACCCGTGAGGCGGTCCTCGGCTCCCACCTGTCGCCGTGGACGCCGGCCTACGACGTGCAGCAGGCCTGCGGCACCGGCCTGGAGACCGCGATCCTGGTCGCCAACAAGATCGCTCTCGGCCAGGTCGAGTGCGGGATCGCCGGAGGCGTCGACACCGCCAGCGACGCGCCGATCGCGGTCAACGAGGGGCTACGCCGGGCGCTGCTGGAGGCCAACCGGGCCCGCAGCCTCGGCGACCGGGTCAAGGCCCTGGCTGGGCTGCGCCCCGGCCAGGTCGTGCCCGAGATCCCGCGCAACGCCGAGCCCCGCACCGGCCTGGCCATGGGTGAGCACCAGGCCCTGACCACGGTCGACTGGGGCATCACCCGCGAGGCCCAGGACGAGCTCGCCGCCGCCAGCCACCACAAGCTGGCCGCCGCCTACGACCGGGGCTTCTTCGACGACCTGCTCACCCCCTACCTCGGCCTGACCCGGGACCAGAACCTGCGCGCCGACACCTCCCTCGAGAAGCTCGCCGCGCTGCAGCCGGTCTTCGGTGAGGGCGAGGGCGCCACCATGACGGCCGGCAACTCCACCCCGCTGACCGACGGTGCCTCGGCGGTGCTGCTTGCGACCCGGGAGTGGGCCGAGGCCCACGGCCTGCCCCTGCTGGCCCGGTTCGTCGACGCCACGACGGCCGCGGTCGACTACGTGCACGGCGACGAGG
>DASSPC010000144.1:0-2850 GCA_035699865.1 Oryzihumus sp.
CCACCGCCCGGGTGCAGGCGGCCCGCCGGCGCCGCGCCGTGCTCGCCGGCGCGGCCGCGGTGCTGATCCTCGCTGGTGGGGTGCTCGCCGGCACCCACGTGGGCCGCAACAGCTCGGAACCGGCCCACACTGGCCCGTTCCGGGTGGTCGAGGCAGGGGCTGACTTCCCGGAGTACAGCGCCGGCTTCAAGAGGCTGGTCGTCGTGTCCGCGCCCGCGCTTGAGCGGCTCAAGGGGACGATCACCGTGCCGACCACGCCCGGCCGTGACCTGAACGTGCGCATGCAGTGCCTTCCCGACACGATCACCGACTTCGACCAGCGGGTCGGCGCGCAGGTGACCGGCCCCTTCGGCGTGACGGCCAAGCCCCCGTGCGGCTTCACGACCACGGCGCTCGCAAGTGGTCAGCTCGGCACCGCCCAGGGGACCAGCACCCCGCTCAACCTGAACGTCTTCGTCAACCATGCCGAGTTCTCGCCCGGTGCCGGGCCGTCGTTCGCCGGCGCCACCATCACCATCGGGATCTACGAGTCGGTGCCGTGGTCGGCCTACCCGCTGCCGCCCCGACCCGCCGGCCTGGAGAGGAGCCTGGACTACGCGTGGACCTCGCCAGAGGACCGCAAGGCCTTCGTCCTGGGGCCGGCCGCCGGCGAGGACCCCAACGCACCTCGGGGAGCGACGATCCTCACGACCAAGCCGGGCTGCTGCGTGACCATCGAGGGCCGCGGGCCGGGTCGGCTCAAGATCACCATCAACGGCAAACCCTTCACTGGCGGCGGCCCCACCAGCCCCATGGACCGGGACGGGTGGCTGCAGTTCTTCGACTTCGTGCACGTCAGCACCACGATGGAGACGGCGAGCTTCACCCAGGGATCCGCCACGCCCGGGAAGCTCCGGGTCGTGGTGACCCCCGAGGGCTTCTCGGGTCCCGACTGGCGGGTGGTGGTCGGCAACCAACCCTGACCGCCGTTGCTGAGACAATGGCCGGCGTGACGACGTTCTACGACCAGGTGGGTGGGCACGAGACGTTCGCCAGGCTGGTGCACGCGTTCTACGTCGGCGTGGCCGCCGACCCCGAGCTGCGAGCGCTCTACCCCGAGGCGGACCTCGCGCCGGCGGAGGAACGCCTGCGCCTCTTCCTCGAGCAGTACTGGGGCGGCCCGACGACCTACTCCCAGGAGCGTGGCCACCCCCGGCTGCGCATGCGGCACCACCCCTTCAAGGTGACGCCCGCCCAGCGGGACCGGTGGCTGAAGCACATGATGGCGGCCGTGGACACGTTGCAGCTGGCCCCCGCGGACGAGCTCATCCTGCGGGACTACCTCGACCGCGCCGCGCACTCGCTGGTCAACAGCCTGGAGGACTGACGTGCAGCGGCACGGGGCGGACACCGCGGGCACCGACCTGGCGGGGTCGGGCGCGGCACCCACGCCCGGACGCGATGCCGCGGGCGACTGGGCGGCGATCACCGAGCTCACCGGGGAGCTGTCCTCGCGCACGGCGCGGGTGATCGGACAGGCGCTCACCGGACGGACGGAGACCGGTGTGGCCCGGCTCCTGGGCGAGGACAGCAGCGCCGTCCGGCGGAGCCTGGCGCCGCTGGAGGCCCTGACCCGGCGTAGCGCCTGGAAGCTGTCGCCGGGGTCGGCCGACCCGCGCAGCCTCGCCGTCGACCTCAACAACCACAGCCGCGCCCGCGGCATCGACCTGCGGCAGGTGCTCGACCTGGTGGCACTCGGCCGGCCCATCGCGGCCACCGACCAGGCCTCGCGCGACCGGGTGCGCCTGGCACCGGTCCACGTCCAGATGATGCTCATCGACGAGCGCCTGGTCGTGGTCGAGGGACCGGTCCTGCGCCCCTACGCCGGCGCCTCGGGCTGGCTGCTGGACGAGCCGGGCATCACCGCCGCCGCCTGCGCCCTGTGGAACGAGACCTGGGCGCGGTCGGCGCCGCTGCCGGAGGAGGCCCTGGTGATGACGGACCGTCAGCGTGCGGTGGCCAGCGGGCTGATCGACGGGGAGACCGACGCGGCGATCGCGCGCCGGCTCCGGGTGTCCACCCGCACCGTCGCGGCCGAGGTCCGGTTCCTCATGAACGCGGTGGGGGCGAGCAGCCGCTACCAGGCAGCGATGCGGCTGCACCAGCCGTGATGGGTACCCTGAAGGTATGACCATTGCCGCGAGGCGGGACACCCCCGGGAGCCCGGCACCGACCGCCCCGTCTCAGGGGAAGGACGCCTGCGGCGGGTCGAGGTCGTGACGGCGCCGGCCGGGCTGCCGCCGGAGTGGGCGGCGATCACGACGGCGTCGGCCGTGCTGAGACAGCGGGCCGCCAGGGCGATCGCCTCGCTGCCTGCTGCCTCACTGGCGCAGCCGGTCGACGCCGGGCAGATCAGCCTCGAGCGACTGCAGATGCTCGGCCGCAACGGAGATGAGGTCCGGGCGCGGATGCCCGTCGTGGAGCGCCTGGCCGAACGGTCGGTGTGGGCCCTGTCCCCCGGCGCCGCCGACCCGCGCGGGCTCCACGCGGCGGCCACCGCCCGCAGCAGTGCCCGCGGCATCGACATGAAGGTCGTCGTCGACCTGCGAGCCCTGGACGGGCCGGTGGCGGCAGCCCCGGAGCTCGCCGACCTCGTGCTCGCCGCGCCGGTCTACCTGCAGATGATCCTGGTCGACGAACGGGCCGTCATCCTGCACGGGCCCAGGATCTACCCCTCGGCCGGCCGGACGTGCTGGCTGCACCCCGACCCGCTGGTCGTGGAGGCTGCGGTCGACCTGTGGGAGATGACCGTGCGCAACGCGATCCCCCTGCCCGACCACGTGGTCTTCCTCACCGACCGGCAACGCGCGA
>DASSPC010000145.1:0-13565 GCA_035699865.1 Oryzihumus sp.
CATCGCGCCGCAGGACGAGGACGTCTGGGACATGGAGTTCTTCGCCGACAAGACCCACGTCTCCCCGCCCGAGCGCGCCGCCTTCTCGGCGATCGTCGAGGCCGGCTACACCGACCTGGTCCGCCCGCACGCCCCCGGGCCCGGCGTCTACACCTACTGGGACTACCAGCAGCTGCGCTTCCCCAAGCGCCAGGGCATGCGGATCGACTTCGTGCTCGGCTCCCCCGCCCTGACCGCCCGCGTCGAGGGCGCCTCGATCGACCGCGAGGAGCGCAAGGGCAAGGGCGCCAGCGACCACGCCCCCGTCATCGTGGACCTGGCCGACCTGTGACCGAACGCCCCACGCGGGTCCGCGCCGACTACGAGGCCGTCGTCGTCGGCAGCGGCTTCGCCGGGATCGCCATGGCGATCGCCCTGAAGCGCCAGGGCATCCACGACTTCGTCGTGCTCGAGAAGGGCGAGGACCTCGGCGGCACCTGGCGGGACAACACCTACCCCGGGTGTGCCTGCGACGTCCCGTCCCACCTGTACTCCTTCTCCTTCGAGCTCAAGGCGGACTGGTCCCGCGCCTACGCCTCGGCCCCGGAGATCCTCGACTACGCCCGGCACTGCTGCACGAAGTACGGCATCGACCCCCACCTGCGCTTCGGCTCCCGGCTGGACGTCGCGCGGTACGAGGAGGAGTCCGGCCTGTGGCGGCTGACGGTGCGCACGCCCACCGGCATCGTGCAGGCGCGGTGCCGCACCCTCGTCATGGCCGTCGGGGCCCTTCACGAACCGGCCCGGCCCGACATCGCCGGGCTCGACGACTTCGGCGGCCGGGTTATCCACACTGCCGCGTGGGACCACTCGGTGGCGCTGGAGGGCAAGCGGGTCGGCGTGGTCGGCACCGGTGCCAGCGCGATCCAGGTGGTGCCGCAGGTGGCGCCCGCGGCGGAACGCCTGACCGTGTTCCAGCGGACACCGCCGTGGGTCCTGCCCAAGGAGGACCCGGAGTACTCCCCGGCCGCGCAGCGGCGGTTCGCGCGCTGGCCCTGGCTGGCCCGGCTCAAGCGCGCCGCGATCTACTGGACCAACGAGGCGCGGGTGGTCGGCTTCGCCAGCCACCCCAAGGCGATGAAGGTCGCGGAGCGTATGGCGCGCCGCCACCTGGGCGCCCAGGTCGCCGACCCGGGGCTGCGGACGAGGCTCACCCCCGACTACACGATCGGGTGCAAGCGCATCTTGGTCTCCAGCGACTACTACCCCGCGCTGCAGCGCGACAACGTGCACCTCGAGACGACCGGGATAGCCCACGTCGAGAACGGCGCCGTCGTCACCGCCGACGGCCGGCGGCACGAGCTCGACGTGCTGGTGCTCGCGACCGGCTTCGAGGTCATCGGCACCTACCAGCACCTGGAGGTCGTCGGCCGCGACGGGCGCAACCTGGGCCACGAGTGGGCCAAGGCCCCGGAGGCCTACCTCGGCACGACGGTCGAGGGCTTCCCCAACCTGTTCACCCTGGTCGGCCCGAACACCGGTCTCGGCCACACCTCGATGCTCATCATGATCGAGGCCCAGACCGAGCTGGTGCTGCGCGCGATGGGCGAGCGGGACCGTCGCGGGGCACGGGCGGTCGAGGTCGAGACGGCGGCGCAGGAGGCGTTCAACCACGAGCTGCAGCAACGCAGCGCCTCCGCGGTGTGGCTGACCGGCTGCCGCAGCTGGTACCTCGACGACTCCGGCGTCAACCGGGCCCTGTGGCCGTGGTCGACCGTGGCGTACCGACGCCGGACCGCCCGGTTCCAGCCCGGGCACTACCGTTTCCACGCATGAGCCAGCAGCGCGTCGTCCTCATCAGTGGCGGGGCGAGCGGCATCGGAGCCGCCCTCGCCACGGCCCACTCACGCCTCGGTGACACCGTCGTCGTCGCGGACATCCGCCCCCGCGACCCCGAGCACGTGCACCTGGACGTGACCGACCGGCAGGCGTTCGCCCGGGTCGCGCGGCAGGTCGTGGAGGAGCACGGCCGGATCGACGTGTTCTACAACAACGCCGGGATCGCCACCGGCGGCCTGGTCGAGGAGCTCTCGCCCGAGCACTGGGACCGCACCATCGACGTCAACCTGCGCGGGGTCGTGCACGGCATCGAGGCCGTCTACCCCCTCATGCGCGCCCAGCGCAGCGGTCACATCGTCAACACCGCCTCCCTCGCCGGGCTGCTCCCCGCCCCGGTCATGGCTCCCTACACGGCGACGAAGCATGCGGTCGTGGCCCTCTCCCAGGCGCTGCGGATGGAGGCCCGGGCGCACGGGGTGAGGGTGACCGCGGTGTGCCCCGGCTTCGTCGACACCCCGCTGCTGCAGGCGGTCAACCGTGACGTGCCCTCGACCGGCGTCAACGGGGAGGCCCCGGCCCTCGTCGAACGGCTCCGTCCGCACCTGCTCCCGGCCGAGGAGCTCGCCCGCCTCGTGGTCGAGGCGCTGCCCAAGAACCCTGCGCTGGTCGTGGCCCCGCGCCAGGCCCGGCTTGCCGCGTGGGCGCAACGGTTCGCCCCCGGGCTGGTCCGCCTGGCCACCGCCCGCGAGCTGCGCCGCTATCGCCGGTCCGCCCGCCGCGCCCGGTGAGGGCGCGGCCCAGGGGGGTCAGGGGGACTGGAAGATGGCCGCGAAGAACACCAGGAGGATGAACACCGCCAGCGTGGCGAGCAACCCCATGAGCGCGCCGATCAGCACCTTGTCCATCAGGCGCCTCCTCTGTTGCGAACGGGCGTCCTGAGGTCGCCCTCAGGGTCCCAGCCTGCCCGCGGCATCTCCGCAGGTCAGGCCAGCGTCGCAGCCGTCTGGGCGGCCGGCGTCGGCCGAATGTTGGCGTTGTGGTGGAACACGTTGTCCGGGTCCCACCGCGCCTTGATGGCGGCGAGCCGGGCGTACTTCGCCTCGCCGTAGCTGGCCCTGACCCGCGCCTCGTCCTCGTCGGCGATGAAGTTGACGTAGCTGCCGACACCCTGCGCGTAGGGCTGCAACGCCGTCCAGAACCGCTGGACCCAGTCGCGGTCGACCGCCAGCATCCCGGCGTCCTCGGCGACGGCAGCGATGTTGAGCGCCCACAGGCTGCGGCGGGGGCCACTGAACGCGGTGGCCTCGTCCGGCACGTCGGCGAAGGCCCCGCCCATGGCGAAGATCGGCATGAAGCTCAGCGGCGAGGTCTTGCGCGGCAGGAAGTCCAGCACCACGTCGATGACCGGGTCGGACAGCTCGTCCAGCCAGAGCGCCTTCTCGTAGCCCTTGATCCGCCACGGCGCGGTGTCGTCGAACATCTGCTGCAGGGCGGAGTAGGGCATCGAGGTCACCAGCTCGAACGCCGGGGCCAGCTCCTGGAGCGGCGCCACCACCTCGGCGTGCTCGTGCGGCGCACCCCAGCCGATCACGCCCACGACGAACGCCGTCGTCCCCTGGCGCTCCACGGGCACGAACGGCGCCGGCGGCGCGGTCAGCCCGCCGATGAACGCGCCGTACTCCCGGGGCAGGGCGGGGATGACACGGGCCGCGGCGCGCAGCGGCTCGCGGGCATCCTGCGGCGCCCAGAAGAACAGCCCCACGTTGGCCAGCTGGTCCACCTCGTGGAGGGCGAACTCGAACGAGGTCACCACCCCGAAGTTGCCGCCGCCGCCACGCAGCGCCCAGAACAGGTCCGGCTCGGAGTCGGCCGAGGCGGTCACGGTGCGGCCATCGGCGGTGATGACCTGCGCGGACACGAGGCTGTCGCAGGTCAGCCCACAACGCCGGGTCAGCCAGCCCATCCCGCCGCCGAGGGTCAGGCCGCCGACGCCGGTGTGGCTGACGAAGCCACCCGTGACGGCCAGTCCGTGAGCGGCCGCCGCGGCGTCGAGGTCGGACCAGCGTGCCCCGCCGCCGACCCGCGCGCGACGCGCCCTCGGGTCGACGTCGACCCGGTCGAGCGGTCCGAGGTCGAGCATCAGCCCGCCCTCGGAGACCGCGTGTCCGGCGAAGCTGTGCCCGCCTCCGCGCACGGTCAGGTCGAGGCGGTGCTCGCGGGCGAAGGCGATGACCGTGGCGACGTCGCGGGCACTGATCGCCTCGACGACGATCGCAGGACGCCGGTGGACGTCGCCGTTCCAGACCGCCTTCTCCAGTGCGTCGTCGAACTCCTCGTCCCCCTCCTGCAGCACCGTTCCCCCGACGCTGGTGCGCAGCTGGGTCAGGGCACGGTCGTCGACGGGGTGCATGGCAGACCTCCAGGGTCGGGTTCGCGGGGTGCGGGTGGGTGCCCTCGCCGTCTCTTCCGCCCTATGCCCCGCCCGGCCCGGTGTCATCGGGCAAAGGGGGGAGACAGGCGCACCAGGGTGCTCGGCTAGAGTCGCCGACGACGCGGGGTGCCGGTCCGCACCGGCTGAGAACACACCCGTTGAACCTGATCTAGCTCGCACTAGCGAAGGGACGTCACCGTCATGGTCGCGACCACGCCCGTCTCCCCCGTCACCGCCGCCGCCGTCGGCGACGCCCTCGCCACCCTGCGCGAGCGCTCGCCCCTGGTGCAGTGCCTGACCAACATCGTCGTCGCCCAGTGGACGGCGAACCTGCTGCTGGCCACCGGCGCCGCCCCGGCCATGGTCGACAACCCCGAGGAGTCCGGTGTCTTCGCCGGGGTCGCCAGCGGGGTGCTCGTCAACGTCGGCACGCCCTACGGCGAGACCGCCGCGGCGATGGAAAAGGCGGTCGCCGCCGCCGGGCGCGCCGGGACCCCGTGGGTGCTGGACCCGGTCGCGGCCGGCCCCCTGCTCGGGTGGCGCACCGGTATCGCGCTGCGCCTGCTCTCCGTCGCGGCCCCCGCCGTGGTCCGCGGCAACGCCTCGGAGGTCATGGCCCTCGCCGGCGGCGCCGGGGGCAAGGGCGTGGACAGCCTGGACACCCCCGAGGCGGCGCTCGACGCGGCCCGCGCCCTGGCCGGCAGCCACGGCACCGTGGTCGCCGTCAGCGGGCCGGTGGACCACCTCACCGACGGTGAGCGGCTGGTCACCGTGGCCAACGGACACGAGTGGCTGACCCGGGTCACCGGGGTCGGCTGCGCCCTCGGGGCGCTCATGGCCGCCTTCGCCGGATGCGTGGAGGACCCGCTGCTCGCGGCGACTGCCGCCACCGCCACGCTGACCGTCGCCGCCGACGAGGCCGCGGGGCGCTCCGCCGGCCCGGGGTCCTTCGCCGTGGCGCTGCTCGACGAGCTGGCCGCGCTGACCCCCGAGGCGCTCACCGAGCGGGTCCGGCTGGGCTGACCCATGACCCGCCCGCCGCTGGACCTGTCGCTCTACCTGGTCACCGACACCCGTCGGTGCGGGAGCCTCGGGGTGCCGGCCACCGTGTCCGCCGCGGTCGCGGCCGGGGTGACCGTGGTCCAGCTGCGCGACCCCGCCGCCACCGACGCCGAGCTGGTCACCCTCGGCCGGGCCATCGCCCGGGAGCTCGCCGGCACCGGCGTGCCCCTGGTCGTCAACGACGCGGTGCACCTGGTCGAGACGATCGGGGCGCAGGGCGCCCACGTCGGGCAGGGCGACACCGACCCCGGTGCGGCGCGGGCGCGGCTGGGCCACGCGGCATACCTGGGGTTGTCCGTGCAGACCACGGACCACGTCGAGGCGGCGCGCGGCGCGGACGTCGACTACCTCGGTGTCGGGCCGGTGTTCGCCCAGACGACCAAGCCCGACGGCGCCGAGCCGGGCGGGCTGGAGCGCCTCGCCCGGATCGTGGCCCTGAGCCCGGTGCCGTGCGTGGCGATCGGCGGGATCGGCCTCGAGCAGGCCGCGCAGGTCCGTGCGACCGACGCGGCGGGCATCGCGGTCGTCAGCGCCATCTGCGGCCAGCCGGACGTGGCGGGGGCGACCCGGGCCCTGCGCGCCGCGTGGGACGACGCGGGGGCGCGGCCGTGACCCGGCCGCCGGTCGCCCTGACCATCGCCGGCAGCGACCCCTCCGGCGGGGCGGGGGTGCAGGCCGACCTCAAGACGTTCTCCGCGCTGGGGGCCTACGGGACCTCGGTGCTGACCGCCCTGACCGCACAGAGCACGACCGGGGTGACCGGCGTGCACGTGGTGCCGACGGCGTTCGTGACCGAGCAGCTGGAGACCCTCGTCGCGGACGTGCGGATCGATGCGGTCAAGGTCGGCATGCTGGCGACCGCCGAGCTGGCCGGGACGGTCGCGGACTTCCTGCGTGCCCACCCCTGCCCGGTGGTCGTGCTCGACCCGGTGATGGTCGCGACGAGCGGGGACCGGTTGCTGGCCGACGACGCGGTCGAGGCCCTGCGCGCCCTGCTGCCCCTGGCGTCCGTGGTCACCCCGAACCTGCCGGAGGCAGCCGGGCTGCTCGGCGTGGCCGAGGCCGCGGACGAGGCGGAGATGCTGGACCAGGCGCAGGCACTGCGGGCCCTCGGCGCCCAGCGGGTCCTGCTCAAGGGTGGGCACCGGGCCGGGCACGGGTCCGCCTCCGACGTGCTCGCCGGGCCCGACGGGGCGACCTGGCTGCGCGCACCGTGGGTGGAGACGACCAACACCCACGGCACCGGCTGCTCCCTGTCCTCCGCGCTGGCGGCGCTGCGGCCGCAGCGGGAGACGTGGGTGGACACGGCCCGGGACGCCAAGGGCTGGCTGACCGGGGCGCTGGCGGCCGCCGACACCCTCGAGGTCGGGCACGGCCACGGACCGGTCCACCACTTCCACCGGCTCTGGGACCGTTGATGACCGGCTTCAGCGACGAGGTCTGGGACTCGGTCAGCGAGATCCGGCGCAGCATCGACGACCACCCGTTCGTCGCCGGCCTGGCGGACGGCACGCTGCCGCGGGAGGTGTTCACCGGCTACCTTGCCCAGGACGCGCACTACCTGTCCGACTACGCCCGGGTGCTCGCCTCCTGCGCCACCCAGTCGAGGACGGCGGACGACCTGGTGTTCTGGGCCGGCGGCGCGCAGCAGGCGGTGCTCGTCGAGCGCAGCCTGCACACCTCGCACGTCGCCGACCTGGACCGCCATGAGAAGTCACCGGCCTGCACGGCATACACCTCCTTCCTGCTCGGGCTGGCCACCGGCGGCAGCTATCCGGTCCTGGTGGCCGGCGTGCTGCCCTGCTACTGGATCTACGAGGACGTGGGCAGACGGCTGCGGGAGCGGGTCGGCGACCTCACCGGCCACCCCTACGGGGACTGGATCGGCACGTACGGGGACCCGGCGTTCGCGGCGGCGACGGCGACGGCCCGGCAGATCGTGGACCGGGTCGCGGCAGAGTCCGGTGCGAGCACCGTGCGACGCATGGCGGAGGCGTTCGTCACCGCGTCCCGGCACGAGTGGCTGTTCTGGGACGCCGCCTGGCGTCAGGAGGCCTGGCCGGTCTGACCCACCAGGGGACCCGGCCGGCGCCGGCTGCTCACGGGACCTTCGCTCCTGCCCACCGGTGGAGGGAGCGCGCAGGATCGGACCCGCGGGCCGGCGACCTCGGCGACCCGGGCCAGGAGAGGTGGGGACGATGAAGCTGGACGAGCTGATGACCTCGGCGCGGGACGCCGTCACGGTGCGGCGGGTCTTCGCCGAGCCGTACGAGAGGAACGGCGTCACCATCATCGCCGCGGCCACGGTCGCCGGTGGCGGTGGCGGCGGCACCGGTCACGACCAGAACGGTGGTGAGGGCGAGGGCGGGGGCTTCGGCGTGAGCGGCCGCCCGGCCGGGGCCTACATCATCCGTGACGACGACGTCGTGTGGCGCCCGGCCGTGGACGTCAACCGGCTCGTGCCGGTGGTCGGCGCGGTGCTCATTGCCTGGTTCATCACCCGGGCCCGGATCAAGCGCACCCGGATGCGCACCTTCGAGCACATGGCCGAGCAGCACCACAAGGTCGACCGCCACAAGGCTGCGCACCACAAGGCCTCCTGACCCCCCGGTCCGCCCTGGAGGGGTCAGGGTGCAGCGGTCACCGTCTTGTCCTGGGTGATCGTGAAGCGCAGGTCCTGGCGTGGCTCGACCTGCCAGGTGGTCGTGGAGGAGGACGGGTCCAGCGTCCCGACGAGCCCGACGCCTCCGGGGTAGGTGTCGACGCTGCCGTCGGAGCGTGCAGTGCCGTAGATCCCGCTCGTCGAGGCCGTCCGCAGCACGATCGCGTACGTGTGGGGGCTGCCGTCGGTGTTGCCCGACAACGGCGCCGTCACGGGGATCGTCACGGTGCGCGGCGCCCAGCCGAGCGAGTCACGCGACACCGTCACCGGCGCCGCGACCGGCGACCCCGCCAGCGTCTTGTCGGCGTCGTAGTCGTAGACGGCGAGGGTGAGGTCGGCGTCGGGCGCGTTCTGCGCGAGGTCGTCCCCCTGGAGCAGGGTCAGCTGCACCGAGGTCAGGTTCGCCGTGCCGGTGACCGTGAAGGTCTGGCCGCGCATCCGGGTCGAGGTGATGTCCTGGGCCGTCACGAAGCCCTCGGTGCCGCTCTGGCCCGAGTCCAGGGCAGCGGACGTCGGGGACGCGTTCGTCAGGACCGTGGTGAAGGTCCGACCGCACACGAGGCCGCGGAGGCTGCCGTCGCGGTTGAAGGCCAGCGGCTCCCAGTACTGGGTTGCCTGGGCCTCGTTCTGGTCGCCGTGGTCCCAGCGGTCGGACTGGTAGAGGTACTCCCAGCCGCTGCCGTTGGGCGCCCGCAGCATCGCCACGTCGTCCGGCTGCCCGCTGCACGAGGTGTCGCTGATCTTCACGCCGTGCCGTCGGTAGGTGTTCAGGGCAGGGGCGTTGGCGAGCGACCCGGTCGAGAACCTGTCGGCGAGGTAGAGCCGGTAGCCCAGGCCCGCCGGTCGGCTGACGGAGAAGTCGTCGACGTATGCCGAGTAGCCGCTGGCCTCCCGGACCCCGGCGTAGCCGGCCCGGAAGCTCGTGTCGATGGTGCCGTCAACCAGTCGGCCGTTGAGCCAGGTGTAGATCCTGGTGCCGACCGCACGTGTCCGGATGACGTTGCTGGACGTGCTGGACAGCGCGCCCGGCACACCCACCACGGTGGACTTGACGACCACGCCGTGGCGCAGGATCGCCTTGGACAGTCGGGCCGGCTTGCCGGCTGTCGGCGTGTTGCTCAGCGTCCACAGGTAGCCGTTGCCGGGATCGGTGGCCCGGAACATCCACCCGACGCCCGGGGTGCGGGCCGCCGTGCCGGCGGAGACCACCGGGCGGGCGCGGAAGGCCACGTCGTAGTCGCGCAGGCTGGCCAGCTGCTGCTGAACGGTGGGGGTCGAGCCGGTGAACAGGCCGCCGACGCCGTCGAGGTAGACCTGACCCTGCGTCGGCGCCACCTGCCCCCCGACCCCGCGCCACGGCCCCAGCGGAGAGGATGCCCGCAGGTACGCCGTCCCGGTGCCCGCGCAGTAGGCGCAGTAGGGGTCGGACATGGTGATGTAGTAGTCGGACCCGCGGCGGAACATCGACGGCGCCTCGGTGTGGCGCGTGTCCAGGCCGGTGTAGACGCCGGTGCCGGTCGTGTAGTCGGGTGACAGCTTCTCGACGACCAGCTTGTAGCCGTAGGCCCCACCAAGTAGGTCAGCGCGAACGGTGTAGACGATGTAGCCCACCCGGTTGGTGTCCTGGAAGACGTCGAAGTCGCCGCCCGTGGGGTAGGCGAGCGTCGGCAGCTTCGCACGCCCGGCCGCATCGGTGTCCTCGACGAACGGCCCGGTCGGGCTGAGGCTCTTCAGGACGTGGTAGCCGTGCTGGCTGTGGTCCGCGGCGGTGTCGTAGGTGTTGACCCACAGCCGGTAGTACCCGCTCGCGAAGTCGTAGAGCACGTGCGGTCGGTAGCACGACAGGGACGCACTGTTGCAGGTCTTCTGCCAGTCGGTCGGACTCGTGGAGGAGGGGTCGAAGACGGGTCCGTCGTACTTCCAGTGCCGCAGGTCGGTCGACTCGTAGGCGACGAACCCACAGAACGGGGTCACCGGGCGACCGTCTCCGGCGAAGCCGTGCATGCGCACGTAGCCACAGCCGTAGGCTGTGCCGTAGAGGTAGTACCTGGTTGGCCCGTCGACCCGGTTGACGTACGAGAACTGCTTGATCTCCCCGTCGTGGGCGTCGACGCCGTTGCCCTGGTCATCGAACCGGATCCAGCCAGGAGCACCCCCGTTGGTCACGGTCACGGTGCTGCCCTCCGCTGCGACGGGCGGCGCGGCGGTGAACGCGGCTGCCATGGCAACCACGATGACGGCAAAGCTGTAGGACACGCGGGCGCGCATGAGATCCCCCCGGATTCAGCGTGACGGCCAGGACCGGTGTCGGCCGGCGCGCGGTGCCGCGCGATTTCCCCCTGGGCGTCTCCACGGTAGACCGGGGGTCCCCGTCGCGGGACGGTTTTGGCCGACCTCAGGCGCCGGACGCCGGAGGTCGGCGCGCCTCGCGTCCGGTCAGGCGACGGTGGCCGCGGCCGGCTCGGGCGCGTCGTGCACCCGCTCGGGCCGTATGCCGAGCCACAGGGCCGCGACCGCGGCCGCGCCGGCGGCGATGCCCCCGCCGAGCAGCACCGACTGCACCTGGACCACGCCCGCCCGGGCGAGCGCCGCGGCGTCGGTCGGGTCGGGCAGGGCGCTCACCGCGGCCGAGAAGCGGTGCAGGCCGATCGCGGTCAGCACCGCCAGCCCGACGACCATCCCGGTCATCCTGGCGACCACGACGAGGGCGCTGGCGACCCCGGCGTCGCCGGTCGGTGCGTCGGCCAGCGCCGCGGCGTTGACCGGCGCGATGGCCAGGCCCAGGCCCAGACCGGCGGCGATGAGCACTGCGCTCGCGCCCGCGCTGTCCAGCGTCCCCGGCACCCACCCGGACATGAGCACCAGGGCGACGGCGGCCAGGGCCAGTCCCCCGGCGGCGACAACGGCGCTGCCGGTGTGCCGCAGGGCCCGACCTCCCGCGAGCGCGCCCACCGGCACGGCGACCAGGAACCGCAGCAGCACCAGGGCGGCGCCCGTCTGGGAGCGGTCCCCGAGCCGGGCGAGCACCGGGACGTCCACGACGACGGCCACCAGCGCGGCGCCGACCAGGACGCTGACCACGAGGGCGACCGGCACCCGCCCGCGGAGCACGCCGCGGGCGACGAGCGGGGCCGCGGCGGTCCGGTGCCGCCAGGCGTAACCGGCGACGGCCACGACGGCGAGCGGCAGCAGCACCCGGCCCCAGGGTCCGACGACCTCGCGGGTCGGGTCGGCCGAGGCGAAGGCGAGCACCACCGACCCCAGCGCGACGGACAGGCACACCGCGCCGGGCACGTCGGCCCGGCACAGCACCGCGCTCCAGGACCGCGCGGTCAGCGCGGTGAGGACCAGGAGCAGCACGCCGGTCGCGACCCCGATCGGGGTCGCCAGGCGGGAGGTGCCCGCGAAGGGGACGAACGGGATACCGGTGGTCACCCCGGTGACCAGGCGCTCGGGCGCGGTGAGGGTGAGCAGGCCCAGCACGGTGGCCAGGCCGGCGACGACCAGCGGCACGACCCGTGGGCGCCCGGGAGGCCCCGCCCGCCACAGCCCGGCCGCGAGCAGCAGCCCGGCCACGACGTTGAGCCAGAAGATGGCCCGCCAGTCGGCGACCGCGAGCACGGCCGCGCCCAGCAGCGGTCCGAGCACGCTGCCGAGCTCCTGCACCGCACCCACCACCCCGAGCGGGGTGCCGCGGCGCGCGGGCGGCCAGAGGTCGGCGACCAGCGCCAGCGTGGCGGGCACCAGGCCCCCACCGCCGATGCCTTGCAGGACGCGCCCACCCACCAGCACCGGCAGCTCGACCGCCGTGGCGGTGACCACGGACCCGACGACGAAGACCGCCAGGCACGCGAGCAGGATCCGCTGCCGCGGCAGCAGGTCGGCGAGGCGGCCGATGAGCGGCAGCACCGCGATGTAGCCGAGCAGGAAGCCCGAGACGATGGGCGTGGCCTCCTGCAGCGCGTCGACGCCGAGCCCGACGCCGGACATCATGTCCGGCAGCGCGACCACGACGACGTAGGTGTCGGCGGCCGCGAGGGCGACCGCGGTGGACGCCAGCGCCAGCAGCGCCCTAGGGCCGGGAGATCTCAACGGGCGCGCCGTAGTGGTCGAGGGTCAGCGTGTAGGTCGAGCGGGCACCCCTGAAGAACGGCCCGGTGAGGCTGATGGTGCGCAGCTGCCCGCCCGGGTCGGTGATGCCGTAGGTCGCGTCGAAGGTGCCGTTCGCGTCCCCGCTGCCGAGCAGGGAGACGACGTCCTTGCCGGGGATGGTGCCCTTGACCGTCTGCAGCACCTCGCTGCCCTGGCGCTTCTTCTCTCCCAGGGTGGGGTTCTGCGTTGCGGTCAGCAGGGTGGACAGGCCCTTGTCCGCGGAGAACAGCGTGGCCGGGTCGGGGGCGTTGTACTGCTTCGGGTCCACCGGGGCGAACGTCGTGGTGAACGGGAGCTTGAGGTAGAGCTGGCCTCCGGTGGCGACCACGTCGACCTTGGCCTGGATCCCGGAGATTCGGGCGTCGAGGGTGCCCTTGAACGCCGGGGCGTGGGTGCCGACGCCGTCCGCCCCGATCACCCCGCCGGCGCTGGCAGGGATGCCGGAGGAGCGCAGCACCAGGTGCAGCGAGCGCGCGGCGTCGACCGACTCCTTCGCCGCGGCCAGCTGCTGGGCCGCGGTCTGCTTCGTGGCGGTGTCGCTGCCGCCGCTGCACCCGGTCAGCGCCAGGCCGAGGGTGAGGGCGGCCACCAGGGCCCGCGCGTGCCGTCGCATGCGGCTCACGCTACCTGTGGCCGCCGTGCCGGACCGGGGAGCCGGTCCCGGCGCACGGGTGGCGGCGCGGGCCGCCCGCGCCGCCACCCGGCATACGGTCCGTCCTGCGGTCAGCGCAGGGTCAGCCCGTCCTGCTCCCCGTCGCGGTCGACCACCACGGTCTGGCCGTCGCGGACCTCTCCGGCGAGCAGGGCCCGCGCCAGGCGGTCGCCGATCTGGGTCTGCACCAGGCGGCGCAGCGGGCGGGCGCCGTAGGCCGGGTCGTAGCCGGTGATGGCCAGCCACTCCTTGGCCGCGTCGGTGACCTCGAGGGAGATCCGGCGGTCGGACAGGCGCCGGGCCAGGGCCTCGACCTGCAGGTCGACGATCCGGCTCAGCTCCTCGGTCGAGAGCGGGTCGAAGACGACGACCTCGTCGAGCCGGTTGAGGAACTCCGGCTTGAACGACGTGCGCACCGCGCTCATCACGGCCTCGTGCTTGACGTCCTGCGGCAGCGTCGGGTCGATGAGGAACTGCGAGCCGAGGTTGGAGGTCATCACGAGGATGACGTTGCGGAAGTCGACGGTGCGGCCCTGGCCATCGGTGAGCCGGCCGTCGTCGAGGACCTGCAGCAGGATGTCGAAGGTCTCCGGGTGGGCCTTCTCCACCTCGTCGAGCAGGACCACCGAGTAGGGTCGGCGGCGCACCGCCTCGGTCAGCTGACCGCCCTCCTCGTAGCCGACGTAGCCGGGCGGGGCGCCGATGAGGCGGGCGACCGAGTGCCGCTCGGAGTACTCGCTCATGTCGATGCGGACCATGGCCCGCTCGTCGTCGAAGAGGAAGTCGGC
>DASSPC010000146.1:0-11972 GCA_035699865.1 Oryzihumus sp.
GGGAGGCCAAGGCCCGCATCGTGCTGGCCACGGTCAAGGGCGACGTCCACGACATCGGCAAGAACCTCGTCGACATCATCCTGAGCAACAACGGCTTCGACGTGGTCAACATCGGCATCAAGCAGCCGGTCTCGGAGATCATCCGGGCGGCCGAGGAGCACGACGCCGACGCGATCGGCATGAGCGGCCTCCTGGTGAAGTCCACCGTGGTCATGAAGGAGAACCTCGAGGAGCTCAACTCCCGCGGCCTGGCGGCGCGCTGGCCGGTGCTCCTCGGCGGGGCGGCCCTGACGCGGGCCTACGTCGAGAACGACCTCGCCGAGGTCTACGAGGGCCAGGTCCGCTATGCCCGGGACGCCTTCGAGGGGCTGCGCCTGATGGACGCCGTGGCGGCGGCGAAGACCAACCCGGAGCTGTCCGTCGAGGACACGCTGCCGGAGCTGCGCAAGCGCCGGGTGCGTCAGGTGGCGACGGCGGAGAGCGACGACGCGGCGCTGGCCGACACCACGCGCTCGGACGTGGCGACCGACAACAGCATCCCGACGCCGCCGTTCTGGGGCACCCGGGTGGTCAAGGGGGTCGCGCTCGCCGACTACGCGGCATACCTGGACGAGCGGGCGACGTTCCTCGGCCAGTGGGGCCTGAAGGGCTCACGCGGTGAGGGCGGGCAGTCGTATGACGAGCTGGTCGAGACCGAGGGCCGGCCGCGGCTGCGGATGTGGCTGGACCGGGTCAAGACCGACAACCTGCTCGAGGCGGCCGTGGTCTACGGCTACTTCCCCTGCTACAGCGAGGGCAACGAGCTCGTCGTCCTGCACCACGAGGGCGAGCTCGAGGGTCAGGAGCGCGCGCGGTTCCGCTTCCCGCGGCAGCGTCGCGACCGGCGGCTGTGCCTCGCGGACTTCTTCCGTAGCAAGGAGGCGTGGGAGGCCGACGGGCAGCCCGACGTCATCGCCTTCCACCTCGTCACCATGGGCGCCAGGGTGGCGGAGGCCACCGCGGAGCTGTTCTCGCGCAACGCCTACCGCGACTACCTCGAGCTGCACGGCCTGTCGGTGCAGCTGACCGAGGCGCTGGCGGAGATGTGGCACGCGCGGGTGCGTGAGGAGCTCGGCTTCGGCACCGAGGACGACCCGGACCTCGGCGGCATCCTGCGGCAGGCCTACCGTGGGTCCCGCTACTCCTTCGGCTACCCGGCCTGCCCGGACCTCGAGGACCGGGCCACGCTCGTCGAGCTGCTCGACCCCTCGCGGATCGGCGTGAGCCTGTCCGAGGAGCTGCAGCTGCACCCCGAGCAGTCCACCGACGCGCTCGTCGTCCACCACCCGGAAGCCAAGTACTTCAACGCGACATGAGTCACTCCGCTGCTTCACCCCACCTGCCCGCCGCCGTCCTGTGGGACATGGACGGCACCCTCGTCGACACCGAGCCCTACTGGATCGCCGAGGAGCACGCGCTCGTCGAGGCCCACGGCGGGGTGTGGACCGACGAGCACGCCCACCAGCTCGTCGGCAACGACCTCATGGTGTCCGCGGAGTACATCCGCGCACACTCGCCGATCTCGCTGTCGCCGCTGGAGATCATCGAGGAGCTGCTCGCGGGCGTGGTGCGCCGGGTCAAGGAGCACGTGCCGTGGCGCCCCGGGGCGCACGAGCTGCTGCACGGCCTGGTCGAGCACGGCGTGCCGTGTGCCCTCGTGACGATGTCGTGGCGGTCCCTGGCCGACGTCTTCGTCGCGTCGCTGCCGGCGGGGACGTTCTCGGCGGTGATCACCGGCGACGAGGTGGAGCACGGCAAGCCTCACCCCGAGCCCTACCGCGCGGCGGCGCGGGCGCTCGGCGTCGAGCTGGCCGAGAGCATCGCGATCGAGGACTCGCCGGCCGGGGTGGCCTCGGCCGTGGCCGCCGGGGTGCGCACCATTGCGGTGCCCCACGTCGTGCCGGTGCCGATCCACCGCGGCGCGGTGCAGCTGCCGTCCCTGCGCGGCGTCACCCCGCCGGACCTCAACCGCCTCTTCCTCTGAGGGCCCAGCGGCGGGGGAGCGGGGACCGGCATACCGGCTCGTCGGTTCGCCGGGGGAGCGACGAGGCTCCATCGCGCCGCGCGGGATGACGCCCGGGCGGTGAGTGAGCCCGGCCACCCGTCACCCGCCCGCCGACCCGAGGGGTGCCCCACCGACCCGCCGTGCGGAGCCGGGGTCGGATGACCAGAACCAGGGTCCGTGGCCGATGACATCGAGATAACGGGCCCAAAGCGGAGCGAATCTGGTCGTTGCGGGAGAGCGGAGCCACGCACAGGCGCTGAGGAGAGAAGGCCCGGGTCACTCGGTGGGGACGGGTATCCCGCGCCGCAGCTGCTCGAGCCGGGACGGCAGGGGCTGCCAGTCGCGCATGCCCGCGAAGTCCACGTTGAGCTCGTCGACGGCGCGCTCGTAGGCCCGGCGCAGCCCGCGGCTCTGCAGCGGCATCCCGGCCGGCCGGGGCACCGAGCGGCCCGTGGAGGTCTCGACGTGGTTGCCGCGGACGGACACCCACAGCGCCGCCATGGTGCCCTCGAGACGGCCGACGATCAGCTCGCGCTCCTCCAGCCAACGGCGCAGGGCCACGCGGGTCCCGGCGGACAGGGCGACCTGGTCCAGTGCCGGCTCGTTGACCCGCAGGGCCTGTGGCCGCCGGTGGAACCGCACCGAGGAGAGGTCGGGGGACAGGTCGTCCACGCGCATCGCGCAGAGCTCACCGGCGCGGGCACCGGTGTCCAGGACCACACCCACCATCGCCAGCAGGCGGACCCGGCCGGGTGTCGTGCGCGGGTCCCGGGTGAGTGCGTCCAGATGCGCCCACACCCGCTGCTGCTGCCGCTCGGGCACGGTGTCCTTCAGGACCGGGGGCACGGGTCGGGCCAGGTCCGGCAGGGCGATACCGAGCTCGTTCGCCAGCAGGGCCAGGCAGTCCAGGCGCACGCGCTCGGAGGCAGGGGAGGGGGTGGTCCGCCGGTAGGGCGCCACCCGCAGCGCACCGTCGCGGGCCAGCGTCAGGTAGCGCTGCAGCGCCGTCGCGGAGAACAGCGACCGGACGTCCTGGGGGAGGTCCCCGAAGTCCTCGTGCTCGAGGGCGCGGCGCAGCTCCCCGACGACCCATCGCACCTGGCGCGAGCGGGAGGCACTCGTGGATCCCCGGGTGGTGACCTGCTCGGCGGCGGCGTCGAGGCGGGCAACCAGGCGGTCCACTGAGGAAGGCATGCCGGAACGGTATCCAGATAACGGGCCCGAAGCGAGTTCAAACTCGCCGGGTTCCCGAAACGCGCACCGCAAAAGCAGCCCCGACGGGGAGGGGCCACCAAGGTCGGGTCCACCTGCTGTGCCCACCGGCCCCTCCAGGGTCAGTGGGCAGGCAGTCACTCCTCGGTGGGGCTGACGGCCGCCGAGGCGCGCGGGTCGAGGGCGAGCACCGTGGCGCCTTCGGGCAGCGGCGGGGGAGTGCCGCCCCACGCCGGGCAGAGCTGGCGGTGCTCGCACCAGTCGCACAGCCGCGACTTGTTGGGCCGCCAGTCGCCTGTCGACGCCGCCCGCTCGATGGCCTGCCACAACGCCTTGAGCTTGCGCTCGGTGGCGAGCAGGTCGGTCTCGTCGGGGGAGTAGCGCACGATCTCGGAGTTGCCCAGGTAGACAAGCTGCAGCAGTCGCGGCACCTCGCCCCGCAGCCGCCACAGGACCAGGGCGTAGAACTTCATCTGGAAGAGCGCCTTGGCCTCGAAGAGCTCGGAGGGGGAACGTCCCGTCTTGTAGTCGACGACGCGGACCTCCCCCGTCGGCGCGACGTCGAGCCGGTCGACGTAGCCGCGCAGGGTGAGCCCGTCGAGCTCGGTCTCGACGTAGAGCTCGCGCTCGGCCGGCTCGAGCCGAGTCGGGTCCTCCAGGGTGAACCAGCGTTCGATGAGGGCCACCGACTCCTGGAACCACGCCGTGAGCGCATCGGGTGAGGACCCGTCCACCAGTGAGGCGAGGTCGGGCTCGGCCTCGACGAGCGCCTCCCACTGAGGGGCGACCAGGCCGGTGGCGGCCGCGAGGGTCCGCTCGGGGGCGGGCAGGTCGAAGAGCCGCTCCAGGACCGAGTGGACCAGCGTGCCGCGCGCCGCGGCCGCGCTCGGCGGCTCGGGCAGCTTGTCGATGACCCGGAAGCGGTAGAGCAACGGGCACTGCATGAAGTCCGAGGCTCGGCTCGGGGACAACGCGGCAACCATGCGGTGCACTGTAGGGCTCGTGGCCGACAGTCCGGCGACACCACCTGCCACCACGGCGATGCCGCAACCCGCCGGCTCACAGGTGGACCACAGTCATCCCTCATCGCGGCGTGCACCCGCTGACGTAGGGTCGATGCATGACGACCGACGGCGCCGCGCCGCCCCAGCGCGCCCCCGGCCTGCGCATCGCGACCCTCGCCGGCATCCCCGTCTACATCGGTCGCACCTGGCCGATCATCGCGGTCGTCATCCTCGTGCTCTACGGCCCGTCCCTGCAGGCCTCGCGGCCCGATCTCGGCTCGGGCGCCTACCTCGTCGCCGCCGCCTTCGCCCTCCTGCTCCTGGTGTCCGTCCTGGCCCACGAGGCCGCCCACGCCCTGGTCGCCCGGGCCTTCGGCTACCGCGTCAGCCGTGTGGTGGCCGACCTGTGGGGCGGCCACACGGCATACGAGTCGGCGGGCAAGACCCCCGGGGCCAGTGCCCTCGTCGCCGTGGTCGGCCCGGCCACCAACGGGGTGCTGGCCGTCATCGCCTGGCAGCTGAGCCACCTCGTCGCCGGCGGCGGCGTCGCCCACATCCTGCTCGCGGCGACGGCCTGGACCAACGCCTTCGTCGCCGTGTTCAACGTGCTGCCCGGGCTGCCCCTGGACGGCGGGTTCATCGTCGACGCCGTGGTCTGGAAGGTCACCGGCCGTCGCGAGGCCGGCCTCACGGCCGCGGGATGGAGCGGGCGGGTCGTCGCGGTGCTCACCGTCGTCTTCTTCTTGTTGGTCCTTCCTGTCATGCAGAACCGCCCGATCGACCTCGTCGACGTCGTCTGGGGCGGCATGATCAGCGCGTTCCTGTGGGCCGGCGCGACGCAGGCCGTGCGTGCCGGACGCACCCGCGGCCGCCTCAACGGCGTCCTGGTCGACGCCGTATGGCGCCGGGTCACCACCCTGCCCCTGTCCGCCACCGCGCAGGACGCCTACGCCCTGCGCACCAGCGAGCTCGGGGGCGCCGCGGTGGTCGTCGTGGACCCCACCGGTGCCGAGCTCGGGCTGGTGGACGACGACGCGCTGCGCGGCATACCGGAGCCCCTGCTGGCGAGCACCCCTGTCTCCGCGGTGATGCGGGCCCAGCCGAGCGGCTGGGTCGCGCTGGCCTCCCCGTCCGAGCCGGTCACGACGATCGCCGAGACCATGCAGCGGCTGGGCGTCGACGCGGTGCCGGTGCGCGTGGCCGCAGGCGCGCCGCTGGCGGGCATCGTGCTGGCCGGCGACCTCGAGGACGCCCTGTCACGACGGCCTCGGGGGCGCACCTAGACTTGCCCGCCATGAGCACCTCGCCTGACACCCTTGACGACAGCCCCACCGGGGCACACACCCGCCGAGGGACGTTTGGTGAGGGGGAGCGGGTGCAGCTGACCGACCCCAAGGGCCGCCTGCACACCATCACCCTCGGTGCCGGCAAGGAGTTCCACACCCACCGCGGCCGGCTGGCCCACGACGACCTCATCGGCGCGCCTGACGGCTCGGTCGTGAAGAACACCGCCGGGGTGGAGTACCTCGCGCTGCGCCCGCTGCTGTCCGACTACGTGCTGTCCATGCCGCGCGGCGCGGCCGTGGTCTACCCCAAGGACGCCGGCCAGATCGTGGCCATGGCCGACATCTTCCCCGGCGCCCGCGTCGTGGAGGCCGGCGTGGGTTCGGGCGCGCTGAGCATGTCGCTGCTGCGGGCCGTGGGCGACCAGGGCTCCCTGCACTCCTTCGAGCGCCGCGAGGACTTCGCCGACATCGCCCGGGGCAACGTGGAGGCGTTCTTCGGCGGCCCGCACCCGGCCTGGACCCTGTCCGTCGGCGACCTCGTCGCGACCCTCCCGGGAGCGGTCGAGCCCGGGACCGTGGACCGGGTCGTCCTCGACATGCTCGCGCCGTGGGAGTGCCTGGGCGTGGTCGCCGACGCCCTCGCCCCCGGTGGTGTCCTCATCTGCTACGTCGCCACCGCGACCCAGCTCTCCCGCGTCGCCGAGGCCGCGCGCGACCACGGCGGCTTCACCGAGCCCCAGGCGTGGGAGTCCCTGGTCCGCGGCTGGCACCTCGAGGGGCTGGCGGTCCGCCCCGAGCACCGGATGCACGGCCACACCGGCTTCCTCATCACCAGCCGCCGGCTCGCCCCCGGGGTCACCCCGCCGCTGCGCAAGCGCCGCCCGGCCAAGGGCGCCTACGGCGAGGCGACCACGGAGCAGTGGGAGCCGGAGGACCTCGGCGAGCGGCCCCTGTCGGAGAAGAAGATCCGGCGTGTTCGCCGTTCTGTGACTGAGACGTCCGAGACGTAGGGCCGGATGCGGGCTAGGGTCGTCCTATCGGTCGCGGCAGCGGCCGGGAGTCGCCCGCGAGGAGGTTCCGACGATGTCCGACAACTCGCCGCAGCACGACGCCCGTCAGCCCCACGAGGCTGCCGGGGACGACGAGCGCCTCGAGCGTGAAGAGGTCGAGCGCCAGCAGTCGCTGCTCAACGACGAGGTGACGGCGCTGCGCCGCAGACTGGCCGAGTCGCCCACCCGGACCCGGGACCTCGAGAACCGCATCCTGCAGCTGCAGTCCTCGCTGGCCACGGTGTCCTCCCAGAACGAGCGGCTGGTCAAGACGCTCAAGGAGGCCCGGGAGCAGATCGTCACGCTGAAGAGCGAGGTCGACCGGCTCGCCCAGCCCCCGTCGGCCTACGGGCTGATCGTCGAGTCCTACGACGACGCCACCGTCGACATCCTCACCGGCGGGCGCAAGATGCGCGTCGCGGTGTCGCCGGCCGTCGACCCGTCCGATCTGTCCGCCGGCCGCGAGGTCATGCTCAACGAGGCGCTGAACGTCGTGGCCACCTGCGGCTTCGAGCGCGTCGGCGAGGTCGTCATGATCAAGGAGCTCCTCGGCGACGACCGGATCCTCGTGGTGGCGCACGCCGACGAGGAGCGCGTCGTGCGGATGGCCGAGAGCCTGGAGGGCGAGCCGATCCGCGTCGGCGACGCGCTGATGCTCGACACCCGCTCCGGCTTCGTCTACGAGCGCATCCCCAAGGCCGAGGTCGAGGACCTGGTCCTGGAGGAGGTGCCGGACATCGACTACGACGACATCGGTGGCCTGGCCGGGCAGATCGAGCAGATCCGCGACGCGGTGGAGCTGCCCTACCTGCACCCCGACCTGTTCAAGGAGCACGAGCTCAAGCCGCCCAAGGGTGTCCTGCTCTATGGCCCGCCCGGCTGCGGCAAGACGCTGATCGCCAAGGCGGTCGCCGCGTCCCTGGCCAAGAAGGTCGCCGAGCGCACCGGCCGGACCGAGACCAAGAGCTTCTTCCTCAACATCAAGGGCCCCGAGCTGCTCAACAAGTACGTCGGCGAGACCGAGCGGCACATCCGCCTGATCTTCCAGCGCGCCCGGGAGAAGGCTTCCGGTGGCACCCCCGTCGTGGTGTTCTTCGACGAGATGGACAGCCTGTTCCGCACCCGCGGCTCCGGCGTCTCCTCCGACGTCGAGACCACCATCGTGCCGCAGCTGCTCTCCGAGATCGACGGCGTGGAGCGCCTGGAGAACGTCATCGTCATCGGCGCCTCGAACCGCGAGGACATGATCGACCCCGCGATCCTGCGCCCCGGCCGGCTCGACGTGAAGATCAAGATCGAGCGGCCCGACGCCGAGAGCGCCCGCGACATCTTCAGCAAGTACCTCACCGCGACGCTGCCGTTGCACGAGCACGACCTGTCCGAGCACGACGGGTCCAGGCAGCGCACGGTGGAGGCGATGATCGACTCCGCGGTGCAGCGGATGTACTCCGAGATCGACGAGAACCGCTTCCTGGAGGTCACCTACGCCAACGGTGACAAGGAGGTCCTCTACTTCAAGGACTTCAACTCCGGCGCGATGATCCAGAACATCGTGGACCGGGCCAAGAAGATGGCCATCAAGGACTTCCTCACCAGCGGCGCCAAGGGCATCCGGGTGGAGCACCTGCTCGCGTCCTGCGTCGATGAGTTCAAGGAGAACGAGGACCTGCCCAACACGACCAACCCCGACGACTGGGCGCGGATCTCGGGCAAGAAGGGCGAGCGGATCGTCTACATCCGCACGCTGATCACCGGCAAGGACGGCACCGAGCCGGGCCGCTCGATCGACACGGTCGCCAACACCGGCCAGTACCTCTAGGCCGGCCCCTCACCCGGCTCCACGCCACGCTCCTCGGCAGGCTCCTCGGCACCCGGTGGCTCCAGCAGCAGCTGGTACCACCGGGTGCTGACGTAGGCGCCGAACTTGTGCCCGACCTCCTCCAGCGTGCCGACCTCCCGGAAGCCGAGGCTGCGGTGCAGGGCGTCGCTGGCCGGGTTCGGCTGGGCGACGACGGCCACGGCCAGGTGCACCCCCGCCGCCCGCATCAGCTCGAGCAGACGCGTGTAGAGCGTGGTCCCCACGCCCCGGCCGACCGCCTCCGGCGCCAGGTAGACCGAGGTCTCCCGGGTCCGGTCGTAGGCCGGGCGCGGACGGAACGACCCCGAGTAGGCGTACCCGATGACACACCCCTCACCGTCCTGCGCGACGAGCACGTGGTCGCCGGGGTGGGTGCTCTCGACCTTCGCCAGCCAGTACGCCGGCTCGGGGTCCTCGACGTCGAACGTCGCCACCGAGGTGCGCACCGCGTGCCCGTAGATCGCCGCGAGCGCCGGGATGTCGGCCGCGAGCGCGGGACGGATCGTCACGCCCCCCGCGGGCATGGGGGCAGCGGGCATGGCGTCGTGGGGAGCCGGGTCAGCCACGGACCGTCCCCCAGCGGTTGAGCCACGCCGCGAGCGCGCGCCAGCCGAGCAGGAAGGCTCCCAGCACCACCGTGGCGACGACGACGAAGGACAGCGGGGTCCCCTTGTCGATGGTCTGGCGCAGCATCATCCCCACGGCGACGGCACACAGCCAGACCGGTATGCCGTGACGCACGCTCCGGGGGAGCGTGCGGAAGGTGAGCAGCGAGACCAGCCAGCCGACCGCCATACCGGTCAGGAACGGCCAGGCCGTGACGAGCACCCCCAGGACGGCCGAGGACTCCTCGTGGCTGCGTCGCCCGAGGAAGGCGAACAGCAGGACGAGCAGCACGTCCAGGGTGAGCAGCAGCAGGTCGCGGGGGACGGGCCTCATGGCCGGCCCTCCCGCGCCTCGAGCAGCCACTCGATGCCCGCGCGGCCGTCGGGGACGAACGGCCAGGCCGGGTCGCCCAGCCGGGTGAGCAGCTCCTCCCAGGGCATCCACCACCCGTCGGCGACCTCCTCGGGCTGGTGGACGACCGGGCCGTCCCAGGTCACCTCGTAGCCGAACGCCAGGTAGTGCGTGTGGTCGTCGCGGTACCAGTGGCGGAACCGGGGCACCAGGGGGACCCCGCTGATCCCGAGCTCCTCGGCCAGCTCACGACGGGCGGCGTCCCCGGGGTCCTCCCCGGCGTCGACGCAGCCGCCGGCGAAGGCGTCGTGCATCCCGGGGAAGACGTCCTTGGTGTCGGTGCGCCGGTGGACGTAGACGGCGCCGTCGGGGCGGCGCACGAGCACCGCCGTGGCGGCGTGCGGGAGGTTCTCGGCCCGGACCCGGGAGCGAGGGGCAGACCCGGTCACCCGGCCGGTGGGGTGCTGGGGGTCGTAGAGCGCGAGGGGCTCGTCGGCGGCCATGACCGGACACTAACAAGGGGCGGGTGGGGGATTTGGGTGGGCGTGGTGAACGGTGGTTCACTGGTGGTGAACAGTCGTTCACCACCACCCGGAAGGATCCCCGTGGCTGACCGCGCCCCCCGCCGCGCCGCTCCCACCCCGCTCGTCATCGCCGTCCTCAGCCTGTGCGGCACCATCGTGGCCCTCCAGCAGACGCTGGTCGTCCCCCTGCTGCCGGAGCTGCCCAAGCTGCTGCACACGACCACCGAGGACGCCTCGTGGCTGGTCACCGCCACCCTGCTCACCAGCGCGGTGGCGACCCCGATCGTGGCCCGGCTGGCGGACATGGTCGGCAAGCGGCTGATGATGATCGTCTGCCTCGTGGTGATGATCGCCGGCTCGGTCGTCGGCGCGCTCGGCACCACCTTGGGCGCCGTGGTCACCGGCCGGGCGCTGCAGGGCTTCGCGGCCGCCCTCATCCCGGTCGGCATCAGCATCATGCGCGACGAGCTGCCGCGCGAGCGGGTCGGCTCCGCCGTTGCCCTGATGAGCGCCACCCTGGGCATCGGGGCGGCGATCGGCCTGCCGCTGTCGGGGTTCATCGACGAGCACTACGACTGGCACGTGCTGTTCTGGGTCGCGGCGGCCATGGGCGCGCTGATGCTCCTGGCGGTGCCGCTGGTCATCCCGGAGTCGCCGGTGCGCAGCCGCGGCCGGTTCGACTTCGGCGGGGCGGTGCTCCTCTCGGGCGCGCTGACCTCGCTGCTGCTGGCCATCTCCAAGGGTGGTCACTGGGGCTGGACCAGTGAGCGCACGCTGGTGCTGTTCGTCGCGGCCGCGGTGCTGCTGGCGGTGTGGCTCCCGGTGGAGCTGCGGGTCGCGCGTCCCCTGGTGGACGTGCGCACCTCGGCCCGTCCCGCCGTGCTGCTGACCAACCTGGCCTCGCTGCTGCTGGGCTTTGCGATGTTCGGCAACATGCTCACCACCACCCAGCTGCTGCAGATGCCCAAGGCCACCGGCTACGGCTTCGGCCTCTCGGTCATCGACGCCGGGCTGGGCATGCTCCCGGCGGGCCTGGCCATGGTCGTCCTCGCCCCGGTGTCGGCGGCGATCACCCGGCGGTTCGGCGCCAAGACGACGCTGGTGACCGGCGGGCTGATCATGGCCGGCGCCTACGTGGGCCGGGTCTTCCTCGTCGACCAGCTCTGGCAGATCATCGTGGGCGCGGCGCTGGTGTCGATGGGTACCGCCGTGGCCTACGCCGCCATGCCGACGCTGATCATGCGGGCGGTGCCGATCACCGAGACCGCCTCGGCCAACGGGCTGAACACCCTCCTGCGCGCCATCGGCACCTCCACCGCGAGCGCGACCGTGGCGGCCGTCCTGACGGGCACGGTCATGCGGCTGGGCCCGGTGACGGTGCCCTCCCTGGACGCGTTCAAGCACATCTTCTGGCTCGCCGCGATCGCGAGCCTGGCCTCGGCGGCCATCGCGCTCACCCTGCCCCGGTCCCGGCCCGCGACCGCGAGCGCCGAGCCGGTCGTTGGTGCAGGCGCGGGTGCGGCCGTGAACGCGGGCGAGGCCGCGGCTACAACCTTCCAGTCTCCCGTCCACGACGAGGTCAAGGGCGAGGGGCAGGAGCACGAGATGGTCGTGCGCGGGGTCGTGCACGCCGACTCCGGCCAGCCCATCCGCAGCGCGGTCGTCTCGGTCCTGCGGGTGGACGGCGAGCCGGTGGACTGGGCCCGGGTGGACCCCTCGGGGGCCTACACCGTCGCCCTGCCCGGTCCGGGACGCTACGTCGTGGTCACCAGCGCCGACGGGTGGTCCCCGCGCTCGGACGTGCTCGACCTCGTCGACGCCACGACACATCAGCACCTCGTCCTCTCCCACCGCCTGGCGCTGACCGGGACGGTGCGCCGGAGTGGCTCGGTCGTCGAGGGCGTGGTCCTCACCCTGACCAAGCCGTCGGGGGAATGGGTCGCGACGACGCGCAGCGCAGCCGCCGGCGCCTACACCCTTCCCCTGCCGGGCGCGGGCAGGTTCGTCCTCACTGCCGTGGACGCGGGCTCCGGGGATG
>DASSPC010000147.1:0-9260 GCA_035699865.1 Oryzihumus sp.
TAGCCCGGGTCGCCCTGGAGCATCGCCCGGTGGCTGATGTGGTCGGCCCGCTCCTCCTGGCTGGCGAGCGCCGAGAGCCACGCCCGCTCGGCCTGGGCCAGGGCAGACTCCATCTCGACCGGCGTCGGGCCCTGCTCGCCGAGCCGAGCCAGCTCCTCGCAGACCGCCTGCTCGACGTCGTCGGGCTCGATGCCCTCGACGACGTCGAGGCCGATGAACCCCAGGGAGACGCCGTCGACGAAGCCCATCGCGTGGGCCCAGACGGCGTGGGCGACCTGCTCACGGCGCACCAGGCGCTGGTGCAGCCGGGACGTGGCCAGCCCGCCGATCACGTCCATGGCCAGCGACGCGGCGAAGAACTCGGGGGTGTCGTCCACGGGCAGCCGGAAGGCGACGTGCAGGCGGTCGCTGGGCACGGCCTCGACGTGCTCGTCGCGCACCGGCTCCGTCAGCGGCTCGAGCGCGTCGACCGGCCCGCGCGGCGGCTCGGCGCTCGCGGGCAGGTCACCGAAGTAGCGCTCCGCGGCGGCGAACCCCTCCTCCGCGGTGAGGTCGCCGACCAGGGTGAGCACCGTGTTGTTGGGCCCGTAGTAGCGCCGGAAGAAGGCGTGCACGTCCTCCAGGCTGGCGGCGTCGAGGTCGTCCATCGACCCGATCGTGGCGTGGTGGTAGGGGTGACCCTTGGGGAACACCGCCGCGTAGATGTCGATCAGCGCGTTGCCGTAGGGCACGTTGTCGTAGCGCTGGCGCTTCTCCTCCTTGACCACGTCGCGCTGGTTGTCGAGGTTGGCCTGGTTGACCGCGTCGAGCAGGTGCCCGTGCCGGTCGGCCTCCATCCACAGCGCCAGCTCGAAGGCCCCCTTGGGCACGGTCTCGAAGTAGTTGGTCCGGTCGAACCACGTCGTGGCGTTGAGCCGCCCACCCTCGGCCATCAGCCGGCTGAAGTGCTCACCGCTGGCGACGTGGCGCGAGCCCTGGAACATCAGGTGCTCGAAGAGGTGGGCGAACCCGGTGCGGCCCTCGACCTCGTGGCGTGAGCCCACGTTGACCCACAGGTTGACCGTGACGTTGGGGACGGTGTGGTCCTCGCTGACGATGACGCGCAGGCCGTTGGCCAGCGTGCGTTCGGCGATCGGGTAGTCCAGCGGCATGGGCCCACCCTAGGTGATCGCCGCCGGGCCCGAGCGGCCTCCGACGACGTAGTCCAGCCGCAGGTGGTCCGACCCGGCGCAGTCCCCGAGCGTGGTCCCGACACCGCATGCACCGTGGGACCGGAGGGACGATCATGGCTGTTTCCGTGGGACTGTCGAAGGCGCTCGACAAGGCGTGGGAGGACAAGTCCCTCGCGGACATCCTCGCCGCCCCCGTGTCCGCGCTGGCCGGGGTGACCGAGGCCGACGCGAAGAAGCTCGACGAGGCGTTCGGCATCAAGACGGTGCGCGACCTCGGCTCGAACAAGTACTTCGCCACCGCCGGAGTGCTCGTCGCGCTGGCCAACCACGCCGACTGAACCACCCCGGTATGCCGGGTGGCCGGGCCGGCCACCCGGCACACCGGGGTGCGGGTCAGGGGACGACGCGGTCGCGTCCGCGGGCCTGGGCGTCGCGCAGCGCCGCCTCGGCGCTGCGGTAGACGCTGGCCAGGTCCTCGCCGTCCGGACCGAACTGCGCCACCCCCGCGCTGAAGGTGACGGGCACGGACCGGCCGTCGGTCCCGGTGAACGGGTTGGCCCGGCAGCGCTCCAGGGTCCGGACCACGCGTCCGGCCGCGTCCTCGCGGCCCAGGCCGTAGAGGGCCAGGGCGATCTCCTGACCACCCCAGCGGGCGATGAGGTCGTCGGCCCGGAAGCTGCGCCGCAGAAGGGAGGCCAGCCGCTCGAGCACCTCGTCCCCGACGGTGTGCCCGTGCCGCTGGTTGATCTCCTCGAACTCGTCGAGGTCGAGCAGGACGAACGAGAGGGGTTCCCCGGAGCGCACCGCGTCGGTGCGCAACCGGGCCAGCTCGCGGATGAAGGTGCGCCGGTTGGCGAGCCCGGTCAGCGGGTCGGTCTCGGCCAGGAGGCGCTGCTGCCGCAGCCGCTCCAGCCGACCGGAGACGCGGGCGAGCAGCTCGGCGGGGTCGACGGGCTTCGTGACGTAGTCGTCGGCGCCCGCGGCGAACACCTCCTCGACGGCTGCCTGCTGGCGGCTGCTCGTCAGCACGACGACCGGGGTGGACTCGAACCGCGGGTCGGCCCGCAGCAGGCGGCACAGCTCGAACCCGGTCACCGACGGCATGTCCAGGTCGAGCAGCACCAGGTCGGGGACGGTCTCCTCGATGGCGTCCCAGAACTGGAGGGGGTCGCCGACGGTGGTCACCGGCAGCCCGGCGTGGTCGAACAGGTGGGTCAGCACGTCCAGGATCACCGGGTCGTCGTCCACGGCCAGGACGCGGTGCCGTGACAGCTGCTGCCGTCGCAGCGTGTCGATGACGACGTCGACCACCTGCGCCGGCGGCAGCGAGCGGGCCACCAGGCCGCCGGCATCGTCCGCGCGAACCTCCTCGGCGTCCGGGGACTGCGGCTCGGGAGCCAGCACGAGCGCCCGCGCCTCCGGCAACAGGGACGCGACGTCCGCGAGCAGGCCGAGCGCGTCCTCGCCGGTGACCTCCGCGTCGACCAGGACGACGTCGAGGCGCCCCTGGTGCACGGCGTGCCGCGCCGACACCACGTCGGTGGCCACCCGGCAGCGCAGCCCGCGAGCCTCCGCCTCCCGGGCGATCGCCCGGGCCTGCGTCGGGTCGGCGTGCGCCACCAGCACCCGGCCGGAGGCCCGCGTGGGCGCCGCCGGACCGGGTGTGATGGCCGGCTCCTCCAGCTCGCGGCGCAGGTTGGCCAGGTGCCGGGCCGCCGTGAGGGCCCGCGACGGGAGCTCCTCCGCCGGGCCGGCGAACATCCGCTCGAACTCGCGGGCGATCTCCGTCGCCCGGGGGAAGCCGAAGGTGCCGGCTGCCCCGGCGATCTGGTGCGAGGTGCGCTCCGCGGCCCGCTGCGCCTCGGCGTCGAGGTTGCGCTCGACGACGGCGTGCAGCGCCTCCTCGAGCCGGTCGACCTGGGCGAGCAGCCGTTCCCTGCTGCGCTCCCAGAGCTGCTGGATCATCTCCCGCTCGAGCACGGCCTCCCCCGAGGCAGAGCGTCCCGGCAGGGTCATCGCACGCCGGGACGGGTGTGGACGTGCTGCATCGCGCCCCCTCCTCGCACCACGGCGCCGCAGGAGCGGCGTCCGGGCGTCTCATCCTAGGCGGCCCTGCCCCGGGTCGCAGGCAGACGTTGACCATTCCTTGACGCGGGCCTGAACGTCCCATCGCCTGCGCCTTTCCGCCGCCTCCTAGGTTGGGTGGGGAGCCGGGGAGCAGTCCGAACACGACGATGGGAAGGACTCATGAACACCTCGCGCAAGGTCTCCACCCGCACCGTCCTGGCCTCTGGCGCCCTGGCCCTCAGCTTCGCGATCGGCAGCGCCGGATCCGCGTTGGCCGGGCCGATGGCACCCGAGCGCACGGCCACCTTCGGGCAGTCCGTCGCCACCCACGAGGTCGGCAGCCACGACGAGCACGTCGGCAGTCTCACGGCTGACCAGATCGCTGCGCGCCAGCAGCTGCGCAGCGACATCGTCACGCTGGTGAGCGCCGTGCGCGCCGGTGACGAGGTCGCGGCGCAGGCCGCCCTGACCACGGTCATGGCGGACATCCAGGCCGTCAAGGCCGCCGACGCCGCGGCTGCAGCCGCCAAGGACGGCACCGACCAGCAGCAGGGGCACGACGACTCCACCGAGGCCAACGACTCCGCCGACAGCAAGGACTCCACCGAGGCCAAGGACCCCGTGGCCAGCAAGGGCTCCACCGAGGCCCGACCGGTCGCGACGGTCGTGAGGAAGGACCGCGCCGCGGACCCGAAGCGATCCACGGGATGGTCGGCCTCACGCCATGACGGGCAGGCCCACGCCGCGGCCTGGCACAACGGCAAGAGCTGGTCCGCGGCACACGACAGCCGGGACCGACACGACGGTGACCACCGCGACCGCCGGGGGCACCACGGGTCGCGGCACGGCGACCACCGCTCCGGACGCTGACGCAGGGAGCGTCCGGCAGGTCGGCGAACGGGCGCCAGCAGCACGTCGGCCACGCACGAGAGGGGGCGGGTCCCACGGGACCCGCCCCCTCTCGTGCCCTCCCGCAGGCGGACGGGGTCGACGGCAGGCCAGTCACGGCATACGGGGCCAAACCACTCACACGCCGCGCCGTCAGGGTCGATACTCGGGGACGTGCGCCGCCCGCCCCCGACCGCCATGATCCCGTTCGTCATCACCGGGACGGTCGGGGTCGCGGCGCTGGCGGCCCCGCTGCACTCCGTCGACGGCCCGCACCTGGCGGTGGTGCTGGGACTGCTGGTGGCGAACGTCGCCTACGGGGTCCGGGTCGCCCTGCGCACCGAGCCGAGCTGGCGCGACGGCGTCCCCCCGCTGGCGTTCTTCCTCGTCATCGCCGCGCTGCGCGACGCCAGCGCCTCCTCGACCCCCACCGTGCCCCTGCTGGCGCTGCCGACCCTGTGGATCGCCCTCTACGGCACCCGCCGGCAGCTGGTCCTGGCCGGCGCGGCCACTGTCGCCGTGCTGGTGGTGCCGATGGTGCTCATCGGCAGCCCCCGCTACCCGGTCAGCGACTGGCGCCGGGCCGTCGTGTGGACGCTCATCGTCTTCCTCATCTGCCCGGTGATCCAGCAGGTCGTGAACCGCCTCGACGAGGAGCGCAGCCGGCTGGAACGGGTCTCCAGCCACCTCGACGGCGTGCTCCGTGCCGCCACCGAGCACGCGATCATGACGTGCGACCTCGAGGGCCAGGTCACGTTCTTCAACGAGGGCTCGGAACGGCTGCTCGGCTGGACCGCCGAGGAGGTCGTCGGTCGGATGAGCCCCGAGAGCTGGCACGACCCCGCCGAGCTGGACCGGGTCGCTCTCGAGGAGGGCGTCGACCGGGCCGAGGTCGTGGTCCACCGGGCCAAGCGGGAGGGCCGCGACACCCGCGAGTGGACCTACGTCAGCCGTGACGGGCGCCGCTCCACGGTGCGCCTCACCCTCACCGGGATGTACGACGCGTCCGGCACCCAGGTGGGCTGGATGGGCGTCGCGGTCGACGTGACCGTCGAGCAGCAGGCCCTGCGCGCCCTGCGCGAGTCCGAGCAGCGGTGGCGCGCCCTGCTCGACCACCTGCCCGACACCGCGGTGATGGTCGTCGGGCCGGACCTGCGGTTCCGGCTCGCCACCGGGCTCGGGCTGCGGCGCCAGGGCGTGGCCAACGCGCAGGGGCTCACCCTCGCCGACATCTCCTCACCGGACAACGTCGCACGGATCGAGCCGGTGCTGCGCGGTGCCCTGAGCGGCAGGGAGGGGCAGGTCGAGGTCCTGGCCACGCACACCGGCCGGATGCTGCAGGTCGTCGGGACGCCACTGCCCCCGCACGACGGCGAGCCCGAGGCCCTCGTCGTCGCCTGGGACGTGACGGAGGAGCGCGCACGCGAGGAGTCCGAGCGCCGGGCCCGGCAGATGTTCCAGCGGATCTTCGACGAGGCGCCCTACGGCGTCGCCCTGGTGGGCCTCGACGGCATCGTCCAGCGGGTGAACCCGGCACTGTGCCAGATGCTGGACACTCCGGGCGAAGACATGGTCGGGCGACCACTGGAGACGTTCCGCCCTCCGGACTCGGACGCCCCGCGGGGGGTCATCGAGGTGCTGCTCGACAGTCCCTCCGGGCGGCTGGAGCTGGAGATGTACCTGCCCCGCCCCGACGGGCTGCTCGTGCGGGTCGCCATCGGGGCCGTCGTCCTGAGAGGACCGGACGGGGCGGCCGAGTCGGTGCTGTTCAACATCGTCGACATCTCCGAACGGCACCGCTACGAGGAGCAGCTGAGCTACCTCGCCGACCACGACCCGCTGACCGGGCTGGCCAACCGCCGGCAGTTCGACGCCGCACTCACCGCGCACATGGAGCGCTGCCGCCGGACCGGCCCGGCCGGGGCACTCATGGTGCTCGACCTCGACCACTTCAAGCAGATCAACGACACGCTCGGGCACCTCGCCGGCGACCAGCTCATCATGGCCGCGGGCGTTGCCTTGCGGGCGCGGGCCGGCAGCAACGACCTGGTCGCCCGGCTCGGCGGCGACGAGTTCGCCCTGTTGCTGCCGGACGCGGACCGGGAGAGCGTCAGGGCGCTGGCCCGCGACCTCGTCCAGCTGGTGCGGGAGCAGGTGGGCGTGCGCTCCGGCGGCCGCGACCGGCGCGTGACCACCAGCATCGGCGTCGTCCTGGTCACCGACGCCGCCACCTCCTCCAGCGAGCTGCTCAGCGCCGCCGACATGGCGATGTACGACGCCAAGGAGGAGGGGCGGGACGGTTTCTCCGTCTTCGGTGGCGTGGACGCCGAGCACCCCGGCACCGCCGGCCGGCTCGCCTGGGTCGACAGGCTCTCCGAGGCGCTCGAGACCGACCGCTTCGTGCTCTACGCGCAGCCGATCCTCGACCTGCGCAGCGGCCGGGTCAGTGGCGCCGAGCTGCTCGTGCGCATGCTCGACGAGGACGGGCACCCGGTCAGCCCGGCCCAGTTCATCCCCGCCGCCGAACGGGCGGGGCTGATCCAGCAGCTCGACCGGTGGGTGCTGGACCGGGCGGTGGGCGTGCTCACCGACGCCCAGCACATCGACCCCACCTTCCGGGTCCAGGTCAACCTCTCCGGCCACTCGGTCGGCAACCAGATGGTCATCCACGACCTGCTGCGCCACCTCAGCCAGCGGCCGTTCGACCCGCAGGGCCTGGTGCTCGAGATCACCGAGACCGTTGCGGTCGCCGACCTCGACTCGGCGGTGCAGTTCGGCCGGGACGTGCAGGCCATGGGCTTCCGGTTCGCCCTCGACGACTTCGGCGCCGGGTTCGGGTCCTTCAAGTACCTCAAGCACCTGGTCTTCGACTTCATCAAGGTCGACGGCGACTTCGTGGTCGACGCGCCGTCGAACCCCACCGACCGGCTGATCCTGCAGTCGATCGTCGGCCTGGCCCACGGGCTCGGCAAGGAGACGGTCGCCGAGTACGTCGAGGACGACCTGGTGCTTCAGGTCGTGCGGAGCCTGGGCATCGACCACGCCCAGGGACACCACGTCGGGGAGCCGGAGCCGGTCGAGAACCTGCTGCGGCGGCTCGCGCGCGGCGAGGCCTTCCCGGGGAAGGGCGTCAGGGCAGGCCGACCGTGACGGTCACACCCGGCAACGGCTCCGACAGGCCGCCGCTCGTCGTGGGGCTCGGGGTGGAGGTGCTGGTCGTCGGCGAGGGCTTGGGCTTGTGTGTCCTCGTCGAGGACGACGTCGTCGCGGTCGTCGAGGTCGGGGGCGACGTGGTCGTCGGGGAGGCCGCGCTCGTCGGCGCGGTGCCCGGGGTGGGCGCGGTCGTGCCCGGGGTCGCGGAGGCCGACGAGCCGGTCGCGGACGGCGTCGGGACCTTCGTGGTCGGCAGGGCGCTGGGCGAGGTCGACGGCAGGGCCGTCCGGGTGGTCTGGCGCGACACGCTCTGCATGTCGCGGGGCGCGGCGGAGGTCGCCGAGTGCGACGGCCCGGTGGACTGCTCCTGCAGCGGCAGGTGGGGGGCGACATACGTGCCGACGCGGACGGCGGCGTAGCCGACCACGGCGACGCCGAAGACGGCACTGGACACGTGGGTGAAGTTGGTGGGGTTGAAGCGCACAGGGTTCCTTTCCGGAGGCGACTCGGGAGGCGGCGGTCTGGTCAGACGGCGTCGAAGGTCTCGTCGTGGACCTGCCGGGAGTCGACCCCCAGCTCGGACAGGGCGTCGGTCACGTCCCGGACCATCTGGGGCGGACCGCACAGGTAGTAGTCGAAGTCGTGGTGGTTCTCGGGCAGGTGGTGGTCCAGCAGGTCGACGTCGATGCGCCCGTTCGGTCCACGCCAGCCCTCCTGCGGACGGGTGACGATCTCGACGACGCGCAGCCGGATCCGCCGGGTCATGGCGGCCAGCTCCTCGCGGAAGAGCAGCTCCTGCTCGGTCGGCGCCGCGACGAAGAGCCAGTGCTCGCGCTCGTCACCGATGCTGGCGAGCTGGCGCAGCACGCTCATCATCGGCGTGATGCCGACACCTGCGGCGACCATGACCAGGCCACGGTCGGTGTGCTCGACCGGGGTGAACGCGCCGTGCGGCCCGTCGACCCACACCCGGTCACCGACCGCCAGGTCGCCGACCGAGGAGGAGTAGTCGCCCCGGTCCTTGACCGTGAACTCCAGCTCGCCGCGGCGGCGAGGCGGGTTGGCGATCGTGAACGGGTGCTCCTCGAAGCCGAACGGCGTGGCCCCGAAGCGCACGTAGGCGAACTGCCCGGGCTGGAACCTGGACAGCCCGCGGTGCCCCCACGCCTCGAGCACGACGGTGGAGACGGTGGGGCTCTCCCGGCGCACCTCGCTGACGAGGTAGGGGTGGATCAGGGCCCGCATGGGACGCCAGACCCAGCGGCGCAGCGTGACGAACAGGACCACCGCCGCGAGGAACGCGAACCACTTGGAGAACAGGGGTGTGGCAACCAGGTGCTTGAGCAGCAGCACGTGCAGCGCCGACCCGACCATCACCGTGGTGGCCAGCAGGACGTGCACGCCGCGCCAGGCCTCGTAGCGAGGGCCGACCCAGCGCCGCAGCATCGCCAGCAGGACGAGCAGGAGCATCGCCACGGTGGCGACGAAGGCCGCCCTGGCCCGGCCGGGGGCGACCCGGACATCGAGCAGCGCCAGGTTGCCGGGGTGGGACATCACGACCGCAGCCACGTGCGTGAGCACGAAGCCCAGCGTGGTGATGCCCACCAGCCGGTGGACCTTCATCACCACGTCGATGCCCAGCCCGCTGGACAGGACGCGCAGCCGCTTGGGCAGCACCCAGGTGACGACGAGGAGCGAGAGCGCGACCAGCCCGGAGGCCAGCGAGACCTCGTATGCCGCGTTGGCCCCTGCGGGGCGGTCGCTGCCCAGGGCCAGCCCGAGGGGGATGAGCACCACGGCGAAGTAGGCGACCGCCCAGGCCTGGCGGATCATGCTTCGCATCGGCTCGACTTCCAAGGGTCGCGGACAGGACATCCCCCGTACCCCTGCCAGTGACCCGCCCGGCGGCTGGTCACTGAACCGACGACGATAGCCACCCGCCGCCGGGGACTCAAACCCGCGAGCGCCGGAGCGACGCGG
>DASSPC010000148.1:0-6480 GCA_035699865.1 Oryzihumus sp.
ACGTCAGCTGCCAGCGCTGCGGCCGGCCCGTCTGCCCCGAGTGCCAGCGGCCGGCCGCAGTCGGCGTCCAGTGCGTCGACTGCGTGCGCGAGAGCGCCCGCACCACCCGTATGCCGCGCACCCAGCTCGGCGGCCGCGTCACCGACGGCCGCCCGCTGGTGACGCTGGTCATCATCGGCGCCTGCGTCGCGGTGTGGCTGCTCCAGCAGGTCCTCCCGTCGTTGACCGACCAGTACGCCTTCGTCCCGCGCCTGGGTGAGGCCGAGCCCTACCGCTTCCTCACCGCGGCCTTCTTGCACGGCCCGATCTTCCACATCGGCTTCAACATGTACGCCCTGTGGATCGTGGGCAGCTACCTCGAGCCGCTGCTGGGTCGCTCGCGCTTCGCCGCCCTGTACCTCGTGAGCGCTGTCGGCGGCTCGGTCGGCTACCTCCTGCTGGCGTCGCCGACCGTCCTCCCCTCCCAGGGGTGGTGGGGGCCGAGCGTCGGCGCGTCCGGCGCGGTGTTCGGGCTCTTCGGCGCGCTGCTCGTGCTCAACCGCCGGCTGGGCCGGCCCACCGGCGGGATCTGGGTGATCCTGCTGATCAACGCCGCGATCGGGTTCACCCCCGGCATCGCCTGGCAGGCGCACCTCGGCGGCTTCATCACCGGCATTGCCTGCTCGGTCCTCCTGGTCGCCACGGCCGGTCAGTCCCGCCGGCGCTGGCAGCTGCCGCTGCTTGCCGCGGTGCTGGTCCTCGTCGTGGCGGCGGCCGCCGTGAAGTACGCCGGGGTGTCGCCGCAGTTCCTGCCCGCCTGACCCGCCGACCGGCTCGACCCATCTGTCGCGACCGTCCGGCATGTCCGGGTTTCGACCATGACGACCCGGTTCGGTCTTACACGCTTGTCATTTGTCCCCAGCCTGGGGACAACCGTGTGGACAACTCGTGGAATCCGCGTGGAAAGGTGGGGACGGGGTCGAAGTTGGCTGGGGATATCCCTGGGAAACCCGACAGTCCACAGGCCGGCCCAGACGCCTGCCACCCGCTCTGACCTGCATCAACGCCAGGGCCGGCCCCCCGCCGCAGCGGGGAGCCGGCCCTGTGGAGAGCTGTGGATGAGGTCCCGGTGGAAAGCGTGTGGACAGTCAGCGCCAGCGCATCGCGAAGCCGAAGCCACCGAGGATGAGCGTGATCCCGATCGCCAGGTTCCAGTAGCCGATGGAGGGCACGGGGTAGCTGCCCTGGGTCACGTAGAACGTGACGATCCACAACAGACCCAGCACGAGCAGCACGACCATGACCGGGGCGAACCAGGCCGGGTTGCCGACCTGGGCGGCCTTGGCCTTGCGCTGCGGCGGGGTGTAGGTCGCCTTGGCGCGACCCTTGGACTCCGGCACCGGGCACTCCTTGTTGCTGGTTGGGGACGGTTCGTGCCTTAGCGTAGACGAGCACACGCGCGCGCGAACCCCGGCAGAGGCGAAGGGAGGGACCGGACATGGCCACGTTGCCACCCTGGCTGACCCGACGGCCCTCCCGGTGGTCCCTGCTCGTCCCCGTCGTGGGCGTCGCGGCCGGGCTGCTGTTCGCCACGAGCGCGCAGACCGCCAAGGGCACGGACCTGCGCCCCAGCGGCACCGACCTCGCCGACGTGATCCGCGCCCAGACCCGGGTGGTGCAGGCCCGCACCGAGGCGGTCCGCTCCCTGCGCGAGCAGGTCGACCGGCTCACGCAGCAGTCCGCGCCCGGCAACAGTGCCGTCACCCAGCTGCAGCGGCGCAGCGCCGCCCTCGCCCCGGTCGCGGGCACCGAGGCCGTGCGCGGCCCGGCGATCACCGTGACCCTCAACGACGCCAAGCGCAGCGCGGCGAGCCTGCCCCAGGGCTTCACCGCCGACGACATCGTCGTGCACCAGCAGGACGTCCAGGGCGTGGTCAACGCGCTGTGGGCGGGGGGCGCCGAGGCCATGATGCTCCAGGACCAGCGGGTCATCTCCACCAGCGCGGTGCGCTGCGTCGGCAACACCCTGATCCTGCAGGGCCGCGTCTACTCCCCGCCCTACGTCATCCGCGCCATCGGCGACGTGCAGGGCATGCAGCAGTCCCTGGACACCAACCCCACCGTGAGCATCTACAAGCAGTACGTCGACGTCCTCGGCCTCGGTTATGACGTCAGGACCAGCGACGTGGCGACGTTCCCGGCCTACACCGGCAGCACCTCGCTGACCCACGCGAGCGTGCCGCGGTGAGCCTGACCCGGGCGGAGCGGCGCGCCCTCGGGCAGGTGCGTGGCCGGCCGCCGCGCCCGCGCCCGGGCCTGGCCAGCCGCGTCATCGGGGTGGTCGGCGAGCTGTTGATCACCCTCGGCCTGGTCGTGCTGCTCTTCGTCGGCTGGCAGCTGTGGTGGACCGACGTCACGGCCGACCGCGCCCAGGCCCAGACGATCCAGTCCCTGGAGCGCGACTTCGGCCACGCCCCGGCCGAAGGCCAGGGCACGGTCACCCCCGCGGCGGTGCCCTTCGGCAAGGCGTTCGCGATCGTGCGCATCCCCCGCTTCGGGTCCTCCTACGCCCGGCCGGTCCTCGAGGGCACCGACCACGACATCCTCAGCGAGGGCATCGGCCACTACGAGGGCACCGCGATGCCCGGCACGGTCGGCAACTTCGCCGTGGCCGGCCACCGCACGACCTACGGCAAGCCGTTCAGCGACATCGACAAGCTGCGCCCCGGCGACGTCGTCATCGTCGAGACCCGCACCAGCTACGTGGTCTACACCGTCCAGCGGCACGTCATCGTCACCCCCGACCACGTCGAGGTGGTCGCGCCCGTGCCGCAGAAGCCCGGCGTCACGCCGACGCAGGCGATGATGACGATGACCGCGTGCCACCCGCGCTACAGCGCCGCAGAGCGCTACGTCGTCTTCGCCTCGCTGCTGCGCACGATCCCCCGCGCGCAGGGCATCCCGGCGTCCCTGCTGACCGTCCCGACGAAGGGGGCCTGACCGGTGTACGGACCTCTGTGGCGCGCCCTGCCCGGGCCCTGGCCGGTCAAGCTGCTGCAGGCGCTGGTGCTGACCCTGGCGTTCGTCGCCGCCTGCTTCCTGTGGCTCTTCCCCGCCGTGGCCGACCACCTGCCGTTCAACGACAACACGGTCACCAACAGCTCCCCCAGCCGAACCACCACACCACAAGGCCCCGCATGACCCGCATCCTCGTCGTGGACAACTACGACAGCTTCGTCTTCACCATCGTCGGCTACCTCAGCCAGCTCGGCGCCGAGTGCGAGGTGGTCCGCAACGACGCCATCGGCACCGGGGCCGCGGCCGAGTTCGACGGTGTCCTCGTCTCCCCGGGTCCCGGCACCCCGGAGGAGGCCGGGGTCTCCATGGCGATGATCGAGGCGTGCGCGGGGCGGACCCAGCCGATGCTGGGCGTGTGCCTGGGCCACCAGGCGCTCGGCGTCGTCTTCGGGGCCACCGTGGGCCGCGCCCCGGAGCTGCTGCACGGCAAGACCTCCGCGGTCCAGCACGACGGCACCGGCGTCCTGGCCGGTCTGCCCTCGCCATTCACGGCGACGCGCTACCACTCCCTGACCATCGAGCCGCCGACCCTGCCGGAGGTGCTGCTCGCCAACGCCCACACCGCCTCGGGCGTGATCATGGCGGTGCGGCACGCGTCGCTGCCGCTGCACGGCGTGCAGTTCCACCCCGAGAGCGTGCTGACCGAGGGCGGCCACCGCCTCCTCGCCAACTGGCTGGTGACGTGTGGCATGACCGACGCCGTGGAGCGCTCCGCGGGCCTGAGCCCGCTGGTCCACGACGCCGCTGCCGTGGCCCGGCTCGTCGCGGGCTGACCGGCTCAGTCCTCCAGGATCTCCTCGACCCACCCGCGCACCGGGAAGTCGAGCTCCGCCTGCGCCGCGACCGGCGCGTCCCGCAGCGCCGCGCCCCAGGTCAGCGCCCGCGTGACCCGGCCGGTCGCCCGGGCCAGCTCGACCGACCGCAGCAGCGTGCTCCGGTCGGCCAGCGCTGACCAGGGCTCCAGCAGGGCGTCCCGGACCCGGAGCACCCGCGGGTCCTCCAGCGTGGCCTGCCCGTGGTGGGCCAGGGAGTTCAGCGTCGCCAACAGGGTCCCGAACGGGTGGCCGATGCTCGCGTCGCCCCAGTCGATGACCCGGGCAGTGGCGGCCGAGCCCTGCCAGCACACGTTGGCCGCGTGGAGGTCGTCGTGCTGCAGGGTCCAGGGCAGACCGTCGGCGGACAGCTCGGCGCACCACTGCCGGTATGCCGGGAGCCGGGCCTCCAGCGCGGCTCGCCGCTGCGGCGTCAGGCCACCGCGCCCGGGGTCGGTGGCGGCCAGCTCCTCCACGAGCTGTGCCGCCTGCTGCGGAAGGGTGGCCGGTGAACGCTCCGGCACGCCCAGGGCGAGCAGCTCCGGCCGGTTCGCGGCGAGGTCCAGCTGCGCCGCGGCATACCGGGGCAGGAGGGCCTCCCAGATCGGCCACTGCTCCCCGGGGGTCAGGACGGAGCGCAGGGTCGGGCCGGCGTCGCGGGTCAGCCACCAGCCCCGGTCGGCGTCCAGCGCGACGACCTGAGGGGCCAGCCCCGGGGCGAGGCGCTCCAGGGCGCGGACGAGGGCCGGCTCCTGCCGGGTGCCCGCGCCGTTGGCCTTGAACCAGACCCGACCGTCATCGGTCGGGAAGACCGCCGCGGACGACCAGGGGCGGTCGTGCACCAGCTCCCCGGGGCCGGGGGTGCCCAGACCGGCCTCGGCACACCGCCCGGCGACCCACGAGGAGACGTCGGGCGGTGCAGCCGGGGTCAATGCGTCTTCGTGTCCGACGGCAGCGTGATCGTCGTCGGCGGCTCGGTGGACGTGTCGCTGGGCTGCGGCGTCGGCTGGCTCGTCTGGGGCTGGGCCTGGGAGACCACGAGCTTGATGGTCGTGCCGGCGTCGACCGTGTCGCCGACGTGGCTCTGGTCCAGGACGGTGCCCTCGGGCTGGTCGCTGGGCTGGAACTCGGTCTTGGTCTGCAGCCCGAGGTCGCTGAGGATCCGCTGGGCGTCGCCCAGGGTCTTGTTGCGCACGTCGGGCACCTTGACCCGACCGCTGGCCACCTTGAGGTTGACGGTGCTGCCCGAGTCGACGTTGCTGCCGCCGGCCGGGTCGGTGCTGATCACCTTGCCGGCGTCGACCGAGGAGTCGTCCACCTTGGTCACGGAGCCGACCTTGAGGCCGCGGTCCTCGATGGTGCGCCGGGCGGAGGACTCGGTGAAGCCGGTGACGTCGGGGACCTCCACCTGGCCGGGGCCGCTGGAGACGCTGATCGCGACGGTGGAGCCCTTGTCCACCGGCGAGCCGGCGGTCGGGTTCTGGTCGAAGACGGTGCCCTTGGCCGCGTCGTTGTTGGCCTGGCTGACCTGGGCCTTCAGGCCCATCGCCTCCAGCCGTGCCACGGCGGTGGCCTGGGGCAGGGTCACCACCGAGGGCACCTTGACGCTCTGGGCGACCGGCTTGTCACCGCCGAACAGCGACTTGCCGGCGAAGGCGACCAGGACGAGCGCGGCGATCACGGCCGCGATGAGCAGGGCGTAGACGCCGGCGTGGCGCTTGCGCGGCTCGCCGTCGGGGTCGTGGCCGATCGGCGGCAGGCCGGCGGTGTTGCCGTGCCGGGAGTCGGCCGCCGCAGCGCCGGCTGCAGCCGCCCCGGCCACCGCGGTGGGACGGGTCATCGCCTGGGTGGGCTCACCGCCGGCCATCAGCATGGTGGAGTCCCCGCCGAGGGCGGCGCCGGCGGCCATGCCGGCAGCGGTGCCGAGGGCGGCGGCGCTGATCGGGCGGCCGGTGCGTGCCGCGGCCAGGTCGGCGCGGAACTCCGAGGCGGTCTGGTAGCGCGCCTCACGGTCCTTGGTCAGGGCGTGCAGGACCACCGCGTCCAGCGCGGGGCTGACCTCGGGGTTGTGCGCAGACGGGGGCTGGGGGGTCTCGCCGACGTGCTGGTAGGCGATCGCCACCGGCGAGTCGCCGATGAACGGCGCCCGGCCGGTCAGCAGCTCGTAGATGAGGCAGCCGGTGGAGTACAGGTCGGAGCGGGCGTCCACCTGCTGGCCCTGCGCCTGCTCGGGCGAGAGGTACTGCGCGGTGCCGATGACCGCCTGGGTCTGGGTCATCGTGGCCGCCGTGTCGGCGACCGCGCGCGCGATACCGAAGTCCATGACCTTGACGTCGCCGTGCTCGGTGACCATGACGTTGGCCGGCTTGATGTCGCGGTGGACGATGCCCATGCGGTGTGAGTACTCGAGTGCGGCGAGCACGCCCTCGGTCAGGTGGCACGCGACCACCGGGTCCATCGCCTGGTGCTCCTGGTCGTTCAGGAGCTGGCGCAGGGTCTTGCCGGTGACCCGCTCCATGACGATGTAGGGCACCGACATGCTCGCCCCGGCGTAGTCGACCGTGTGGTCCTCGCCGGAGTCGTAGACGGCCACGATGGCGGCGTGGTTGAG
>DASSPC010000149.1:0-5101 GCA_035699865.1 Oryzihumus sp.
TGCCCGGCGCGGCGGATGCGCTCGCGCATGTTGCCGCCCATCTTGCCGAGGCCGATGAGTCCGAGGTGCATGGCTTACCCCTTCGAGGTGTGTGGAGACGTTGCGTCGGGGCCGCCGATGGGCAGGCCCCAAGGGGTCAGGCTACGTCCCGGCCGCCTCAGCTGGCGAAGCGGACCGGCATCAGCACGTAGCGGTAGGACTCGTCCGGCTCGCCGTCGAGCTTGTCCTGCCCGGACAGCACTGCAGGCCGGCTCGCCTGGGTGAAGGAGAGCCGCGAGTATGCCGTGCCGACGACACCGAGGCCGTCGAGCAGGAACTGCGGGTTGAAGGCGATCTCGATGTCCGGGCCGGTCAGGGCGCACTCGATCGCCTCGCTGGCCTGGGCGTCGTCGCCGGTGCCGGCCTCGATGGCGAGCTGGCCGTCGCTGAACCGCAGTCGGACCGGGGTGTTGCGCTCGGCCACCAGCGAGACGCGCTTGACCGCCTCGACGAGGGCCGCGGTCTCGACGACGGCCTCGGTGTCGACCGTGGTCGGGAAGATCGAGGTGACCTTGGGGTACTCACCGTCGAGCAGCCGGGTGGTGGTCCGGCGCTGGCCGGCCTCGAAGCCGATGAGGCCCTCGCCTGCGGCGGCCGTGCCGAACGCGATCTCGATCGAGCCCGAGGCGCCGAGCGCCTTGGCCGTGTCGGACAGCGTGCGGGCCGGGACCAGGGCCACGTGGTGGGCGTCGGTGCGCTCGGGGTTCCACTGCAGCTCGCGCATCGCGAGGCGGTAGCGGTCGGTGGCCAGCAGGGTCACCCGGTCGCCCTCGATCTCGACACGGACGCCGGTGAGGATCGGCAGGGTGTCGCCGCGGTCGGCGGCGATGCTCACCTGGGCAACCGCCTGGGTGAAGGCGTCACCGGCGATGGTGCCGCTCGGGGCGGGGGAGGCCGGCAGCGTCGGGTAGTCGTCGGCCGGCATCATCAGCAGGCTGAACCGGCTCGACCCACAGGTCACCTGGACCTTGTTGCCGTCCGTGCTGACGTCGATCGGGCGGGCCGGCAGGTTGCGGGAGATGTCCGCGAGCAGGCGACCGAGCACCAGGACCGTGCCGGGCTCGGAGACCTCGGCCGGGACGGTGACGCGGGCGGAGACCTCGTAGTCGAAGGCCGACAGCGTGAGGGTGCCCTCCGCGCTGGCCTCGAGGAGCACGCCGGCGAGGACCGGGACCGGGGGGCGTGTCGGCAGACCGCGCGCCGCCCACGTGACCGCCTCGGCGAGAACGTCGCGCTCGACCCTGAACTTCACCAGTACCCGCCCTTTCGCAGACCAACGACTCACAAGAGTGCGTGCTGACACTAGTGCCCGCCACCGACTTGGGAAAACCAAGTCATGCAGTTCGGTGAACCCACAGCCGTGCACAGGCTTGGTACTCGGGGCGGGATGAGTGGATGGGATGTCTCATCACTGTCTTAGGGGCTGTGGACAGTGTGGACAGCGACCAACCGGGCTGGTCACCGCCGCGCCGGGCGTGTGCAGGAGCTGTGGACGCGGGTCGGGGACAACCAGGCCGGCCTGTGGACGGGAAATCCGTGTCCACAGGCTCTCCACCGAGCGCGTCAGCCTGTCCACAGGCACGAGGGGGACGTGCACCGGTTGTCCACGGGTCTGTCCACATGTGTGTGGGCGTGGAGGACGCCCCCGGTTATCCACAGGCTTGTGCACATGTGTGGACTAGAACTACGTCATTTGTGCGAGAGGCCGGGTCACAGTGAGGTCACGCCAACCGCACAAGGTGTGGAGAACCTTGTGGACGAGCCATCGACCGGAACGTCCCCGAAATTCGTCCGAAAATGTCTAGCATGGGCACCCAGATGACCGCGGGTGGCGCGAACGGGGGTGCAGGGGTGGACACAGCGGCCGGTACCGCGGTGGTGATCGAGGACGACGAGGACATCCGGGCACTGGTCCAGGCCGTGCTCGAGCAGCGGGGCCTGCAGGTCATCTCGGCCTCGTCCGGCGCCGAGGGGCTCGAGCTGGTCCGCGAGCGTCAACCCGTCCTCGTGACCCTGGACCTCGGCCTGCCCGACATCGACGGCTTCGAGGTGTGCCGCCGGATCCGGTCGATGAGCGACGCCTACGTCATCATGCTCTCGGCCCGCGCCGACGAGGTGGACCAGCTGGTCGGCCTGGAGATCGGCGCCGACGACTACATCACCAAGCCGTTCAGCCCCCGGGACCTGCGTGCCCGGGTCGGTGCGATGCTGCGCCGCCCGCGCAGCGGCGCCCCTGTTGGCGACGGTCCCGCCGCGGAGCCGGCCGCGCCCGAGGAGACCGGGACGACCGCCGAGGCGATGCCCACGGAGGAGCCCGCACACCGGCTGACCGTTGACGTCGAGGGCCGCGTCGCCGTGCTCGACGGCGAGGAGCTCACCCTCACCCGCACCGAGTTCGACCTGCTCGCGGCCCTGTTCGGGCAGCCGCGTCGGGTGTGGACCCGTGAGGCCCTGCTGCGCACGGTGTGGAAGACCGAGTGGGTCAAGGACACTCACCTCGTCGAGGTCCACGTCGGCAACCTGCGCCGCAAGCTCGGTGACGAGGAGTGGATCCGCACCGTCTGGGGGGTCGGCTACCGCTTCGGTCAACCCGAGCTCGCCGAGATGGCCGCCCGCCGCAACCCCTGACGCGGTCAGCAGGGGTTGGCGACGTTCGACACGGTCAGGGCCGCGCTGCTCCAGGCGCTGAAGGTCGCCTTCACCGTGACCGTGATCGTCGAGTTCTTCTTGGTCAGCGTGTAGGCGTCGGATGTCGTTGTCCGCGAGGGCGTGGTGTGCGTGGTCGTGCTTCCCGATTCGGTGTAGACGACCGTGTAACCGGTGGCAAAGAGGCTGGGTGTCGGGGTCCAGGACGCGGTGAGCGTCCCCTTGGTCTGACCCGAGGCGCACTGGAACTGCGTGGTGAGCTGGGTGGGGGCCGAGAGCGAGCCGGAGCCAACCGACGTTGACGCGTTGGTGCTGGCCCGGAAGGCGCCGAAGGCCCCCGTCGCCGCGAGCACGACCATCGCGACACCCGCGCACGCGCCGACGACCAGCCGGCTCGTGAGGCGGGCGGTGCTCATCGTGTCCTCCGGGGGAACAGGTGTCCGTCAGGTGGGCTGGGCAGCGAGGTGGTCCCGGACGGCTCGCGCCGAGGCGGGGGCGAGCCGCCGGAGGGCGGCGAAGGCGGTCGTGGCCGCGACCCGGTCCTCCCGGAGTAGGGCGCCCTCGAGGGCGCCGGCGGCCGAGGCAAACCCGGTCAGGCCGATCATGGAACCGGTGACCTGCATGCTCAGTGCGCACTCGCGGGCAGCCGAGAGCTGACCTTTGTCGAGCGCGAGCTCGACGCGGTCGAGCCGCGCCTGCAGCAGGTCGCTCCAGCGGGTGAGGAAGTCCTGGGCGCCGGCCGGGTCCCCGAGCTCCTCCTCCAGCCGGGCGATGACCGCCTCGTCGAGGGTCCCCGCGGGGGCCTCGGCGTCTTCCGCCGGTGCGCCGGCCGAGCCTCGGCGCCAGATGCCGGCCAGGACCAGCAGGGCCAGGGCCGCCGGGCCGACATAGAGGAAGACCGTGCGCAGCACCGGTCCCTGCAGGGCATGGATGACCGAGCCCAGGTGCGGCACGACGGCGACCACCCGCCATACCTGTTGGTCGGTGACCACGGCGGTCCACGGGTCGCGCCCGGGGTTGTGGTCGCCCTTGGTGCGGATCCGGACGCTGCCATGGGCCTGGCGCTGGACCGAGACGACCCGGTGGCTGATGACGCGGTGGTCGGCGACGGGGATCTGGTAGGTGATCACCTGACCGACGGCGAGCCGGCTGACCGGCTCGGGGACGGCCACGGTGACGTCACCGGGGTTGATGCCGGGGGCCATGCTGCCGGTGAGCATCGTCATCGTCCGGTAGCCGAAGACGTGCGGACCGATGGCCAGGCCCACGAAGAGCGTCATGACGAGGATGAGGAGGAGGTTGCCGAGGAGGCGGACCGCCCGGCGCGCGGCGCGGTGGGGGCGTCCGGCGCGCGCCGGGACGGTCCGCTGGGACGCTGTCCCGACTGACGAGGCGTGGGCGCGCATCCGGGCGAGGGACCGGGGGCGGGTCCTGAGTCGCATCGGATGCCTTCCTTCCGTGTCTCGTCCTGGTGTCGGTGCAGCGGGTGTGGGCGTGGTGCCCGCCGCAGGGGGGACTCGCGGGCACCACGCGTCTGCGTCAGCGGTCGGTGGCCGTCCGCTGGAGGGCGTCGAAGGTGAACCCGATGACGCTGGACTTGTTCTGGAAGGTGTTGTCGGCGGCGCTGGGGAAGGACAGCGTCACCTTGAGGTTGTCGCTGGCCCCGGCAGTGAGCGAGGACAGGTTGCTCAGGGCCATCGCGCTGCCGATGACGGCGTGGCTGGCCAGCACCGACGTGGTGGTGCCGCTGCAGGTGTAGGTGTACGCCGGGGACGTGCCGGCCTCGGTCCACGGGACCGAGCAGGAGTCGAGCTTCAGCTGCAGGCCGTTGGTGGCGTCGGTGTCGAGCACGCTCGTGGTGGTGGCCGCGGTGGTCAGCGTGACACTGGCCAGGTTCTGCGAGCCGGTGTTGTTCAGCTTGACCACGCGCTGGACGGTGTCGCCCGGCACCAGGCCGGTCGCGGCGACGGAAAGGCGGTTGTCGGTGCCACTGCCCGCCAGCCCGATCACCACGGTGCCGGTGCCGGCGCTCTCGCTGGCGCCGGTCGTGGAGGTGAAGGAGCCGAACGTGCCGAGGCCGGCGATCGTCGCGGCCGCCCCGAGGACGACGGTGGAGGCGAGAACCTTCCCGCCGGTGCTGTTGAGGCTGAGTCGCATTGCTGTCTCCGACCTGGTTCGGTGAGGGCGCTGCCCTCCGGGACCGTGTTGTCCCGACACCGAGAACACTGGCGACCGGATCTCAAGCGGCTGGCAGGCAAACCCGCAAGGACCCCCCAAGACCCGCCGTTATCCCTCAAGGAACCCTCAAGGAGGACGTATGCCGGCCGCGGGCGCTGCCGGTCCACGCCCCTGACGGAGGGGCCCGGGACATGCGAGAGGCCCTCCACGGAGGGCCTCTCGGGGGTGTCTACCGGGG
>DASSPC010000150.1:0-2247 GCA_035699865.1 Oryzihumus sp.
GTGCCCTTGCCCATGCGCTTGCCGGCGTTGGCCATGGCGAGCTTGTAGGGGGCGGTGAAGTCGAGCGCGGGGCTGATCTCGTCGTCGAAGGCGTAGCCGGGGCCACCGGTGCCGGTGCCGGTCGGGCAGCCACCCTGGATCATGAAGCCGGGGATGATCCGGTGGAACGTCAGCCCGTCGTAGAACGGCGTGGGGTTGGTGCGGCCCGCGTCGTCGTTGTAGTCCTTCTCGCCCGTGGCGAGGCCGACGAAGTTCTGGACGGTCTTGGGCGCGTGGTCCGGGTACAGGGTGATGTTGATGTCACCGTGGTTGGTGTGCAGCGTGACGTTCATGGCGTCATCCTCGCACGCGATCTGGTGGACCCGATGGGCATGCGCGGATGCAACGGTGCAGGATGGGTACAGGTTTGGACCTGGTCACCGTTTCGAGGAGGACTCCGTGTTCCGCACGAAGAGCAAGACCGAGCAGGCCAAGGACAAGGTCACCCAGGCCCAGGAGCTGTCGGCGTCGACCGCGGAGCAGATCCGCGAGCGCGTCGTCCCCGCTGTGGAGCACGCCGCCGAGGTGGCGCGCGACTGGGGGAAGCCGCGGGTGGAGGCTGCCCGCGACTGGGCCAAGCCGCGCGTCGAGCACGGGATCGAGGTGGCTGCGCCCAAGCTGGAGAAGGGCGTGCAGGACCTCGCCCCCCGCGTCGACAGCGCGCGCGACAAGATCGTCGACGAGCTGCTGCCCCGGATCGCCGAGGCCATCTCGGCTGCGGCCGCCGCCAGCGTCGCGGCCCGGGACGAGGCGGTCAGCCGGGGCGGCGACGCCGCGCTGGTCCTCAAGGGTGAGGCGGTGGCCAGGCCGAAGCGCCGGGGCCGCAAGCTGCTGCTCCTGCTCGGCCTCGGTGGTGCCGCGGCCGCGGGCTTCGCGGCGTTCAAGCGGTCCGCGCCCAGGGACGACCCGTGGGCCACGCCGCTGCAGGACCCCTACATCGCACCCAGCGCCGGGCGGTCCTCCAGCACCACGCCGGCGACCGACACCACGCCGGCCGCCACCACGGAGGAGCCCGCCGTCACCGAGGAGCCGACGGGCACCGAGGAGGCCGCGGCGGCCGAGGACGCCGCCGAGGCCAACGTCGACACCGCCAAGACGGTGCGCGGCGCCAGCGCCGGCGACTGAGCCACACCCACCGAAGCACGCCAGCCGGGGCAGGACCATCAGGTTCTGCCCCGGCTGTTTCGGTATGCTGCGGCCCTTCCTCGAGCTGACCGTCCTGCCGGGATGGAGCCACTGTTGCGCTGGGTCATCGACGTGCGGCGCCTCGCCGCGATCGACCTGTGGGGCCTGCACGGCCGCCCCCTGCGCCGCCGCCTGATCACCCTCGAGTTCGCCCTCGGCATCGCGCTGCCCATGGTGCTCGGCTCGGTCTGCCTGACCGCTCGGGCCCCGTTCACGCGGGTCATCGGCGCGTGGCTCGTCGGCATCGCGCTCAACTACGTGCCCCTGGCGTTCCACGCCTTCCGCCTGTCCCGGCGCGGCGCGCTCGAGGCCGAGCTGGCCGGGGTCGACGCCCGCACCGAGCTGCGCCGCTACAGCCGGCGCCAGTTCGTCATCGCCATCCCGCTGGCGCTGCTGGTCATGTCCTTCCTGCGACCGACCCGCCCCTGAACGCGGGTATGCCGTGCCCCTCACCGGGTGAGGGGCACGGCATACCGGGGTGGAGCGGTGGGCTCAGCCGTTCCAGGTGTAGCCGGTCGGCTCGTCGCCCATGTCGACGATCGCGGCGACGGGGCCACCGCCCTCGGGGCCCTGGTGCGCGGCCGAGACGGAGACGAAGACCGCCGGGTCGCCGGTCACGGCCGCGGTGACGCCGCCGACGCAGGACTTGATCTGGCGGTGCCAGTGCACGTCGGAGTCGTCGAGCATCGCGTTGCGGCGGCCGTGGACCGTGCCGTCCTGGCTGGCCTCGCACTTGAGGAAGACGTTGACGAGGCGGCCACCGAGGTCCGAGGTGTGCGGGCGCTCGGGCAGGTCGAGGCCGGCGTCCCTGATCGCGGCCCAGATGCCGTCGGCGTCGAGGGCGTCGTTCATGACCGAGTGGCCGATGCGGTAGCGGCCGCCGACCCCGCGGGCGTTGCCCACGACGACGATCTGCGCCTGGTCGAGCTCGACACCGGAGGAGCAGGAGGCGACCGAGGAGTACAGGTCGCGGTTGTGCATGACGTCCTCGTCGCTCGGCATCTCGATCTCGCCGAGGGCGAC
>DASSPC010000151.1:0-3855 GCA_035699865.1 Oryzihumus sp.
GGCGGTCCACCCGCCGCGCAGCCGGTCGTCGGGGCCGACGTGGGTGTCCAGCCACGTCCAGCCGTAGGTCGTGGCGATCCGCTCGGCCTTGCGCCAGGCCAGCAGCGCCTCGACCAGGGGGTGCACGCCGCGGTAGGGCTCCAGCCGCCAGGCGCGCGTGTCGGGCACGACCACGCCCACCGAGGCGAGCAGCTCGCGCACCTGCACGGGGTTGCGCAGGTCGGTGGACTCCCGACCGGGGGCGTGGGCCAGGACCGCCGCGTCGCGCTCGCGTCGCAGCTGCCGCGCGTGCTCCTCGGAGCGGGGGCGTTTGCCCGCGGCGGCGGTGATGAGCTCCTCGGCGCGTGCCCGGTCCACCGGCAGCCCGTCGCGCTCCAGCTCGACGCACAACAGTGCCGCGGCGGACTCCGAGGTGGCCGTGCCCACCGGGCGGGAACCGCCCTGCGCCAGCAGCTCCCGCTGGCGGGAGGAGGTCTGCAGCGCCGCCCGTGCCAGCGACAGTGCCCGCTCCGGGCGGGTGAGCCACGCGGGCTCCAGGGCCTCCGGTCGCAGGTAGCCGTCGGGGCGCACCGCCGAGTCGGGGTCTCCCGCATCGTCGACGGTGACGAGGTCGAACAGGTCGCCGCCGGCGGCCAGGGGGAGGGCCTCGACGTCCAGCCCCGCGGCGACCGCCCAGGCGCGGTCCGCTCCGGCCGCCCAGCCCCCGGCCAGGACGCGGTGGGCCTCAGCGACGTCCCAGCACCGCTGGGGCCGTATGCCGTGTGCGACCAGGGCGCGGCCGTCGCCGCCCGCCGCCCACCAGGTCCACCTCGGGTGGCGCCCCGCCTCGAGCTCGGCCACCCGGGCGCGCACCTGCTCGGGGCTGCCAGTCAGCTCGACCCCGTCGCCGGCCAGGGCCGCCACGTCGGGGCCGAAGGCGACGGCGACGTGCCCCGGGGGATCAGCAGGGTGTCCGGGGGCGGGAACAGAGCTCACGTCTCCATCCAACATCAGGCCAACGACAGTCAAATCTTGGTCAAGAGGTCTAGCCGCAAATCGGGACAAAGTGCCACGCTGCGCCGGGCCTTCACGAGAGGGCACCCCGCTGCGTCGCTTGGAGCGTCCCTGCATGACCTCGCACTACGAGTCCCGCCCCAGCTTCTTCCGCCGTCACCGCCTCGGTGAGGCCCTGCTCGCCCTGACCCTCGGCGCCAGCACCCTCGGTGGTCTGGCCCTGGCCGCCCCCGCGGCCGCGGACGGCCCCGGGTCGGGCACCCCGTGGGTCGTCACGGTCGGCGACAGCTACATCTCCGGCGAGGCCGGCCGGTGGGCGGGCAGCTCCAACACCAGCGAGACGCCGGCCGACGCGCTGGGCTCCACGGCCTACTTCGACAACGCCGGCAACACCGCCGAGCAGATCCCGCGGTGCCACCGCAGCAAGGCCGACGAGGCCTACATCGGCGGTGGTGTCAACGGCATGGACCTGGCCTGCTCCGGCGCGCGCACGACGACGTTCACCGACAGCAACGGCTACTTCAAGCCGGGCCTGGACTTCGCCGACAACGGGGCCGGCCAGCAGGGCCAGGCCACGATGCTGCAGACCTTCGCCACCGGCCACAATGTCAAGATGGTGGTCGTCGGCATCGGCGGGAACGACTTCAACTTCGGCTCGATCGTCCAGCAGTGCGTGCAGGACTTCCTGGCCTCCTCGTCCTGGGCGCCGGACTACTGCAACGACGACTCCTCGGTGGCGTCGAACTTCACGTCCGCCAACGTCAGCGCGATCCAGGCGCGGATCGTCACCGCGTTGCAGAACGTGCGCACCGGGATGCGCAACGCCGGCTACGCCGACGGCTCCTGGACCATGCTGGTGCAGACCTACCCCTCGCCGATCCCGCCGTCCTCGGCCTTCCGCTACTCCCAGACCGGCTACACCCGCCAGTCCACCGGCGGCTGCGGCTTCTGGGACAAGGACGCCGACTGGGCCAACACCTCGGCGCTGAGCACCATCAACGCCACGGTGCGCAACGCAGTCGGCGCCTCCGGGATCACCGGGGTGCGCACCCTCGAGCTGGCCTCGGCGTTCAACGGCCGCCGGCTGTGCGAGAACACCGTGGGCCTGTACGAGGAGAAGGGCCTGACCTCCTGGACCCAGGCCGGCGCGGTGGACCAGACCGAGTGGTTCAACCAGATCCGCACCGTCTCCACCGCGGGCAGCGACTACTACATCCAGGAGAGCCTGCACCCCAACTACTGGGCTCAGATGGCGCTGCGCAGCTGCGTGCGACAGGCTTACAACGCCGGTATGCCGCGCGGCGGCACCTGCTCCATCGCCGGCACGGGGCTGGTGGCCGGAGAGCCGCGGATGACCCTGCAGTAGCCCGTCGGGGGAGGGCTGCGCCCGGAGCGCGTTCTCGACAGACAGGGGTGTGGCATGTCAGAGCAGATCCACGATCCGGCGCTCGTGGCCGGTCAGCGGCGCCGGGCGGTGCTGGCCAGCACCGTCGGCACGACCGTCGAGTGGTACGACTTCTTCCTCTACGGCACGACGGCGGCACTGGTCTTCCCGTCGGTGTTCTTCCCCGACAGCTCGACCTACGCCGGTGTGCTGGCGGCGTTCAGCACCCAGTTCGTCGGGTTCGCCGCGCGCCCGATCGGGGCGGCGATCTTCGGCCACTTCGGTGACCGGGTGGGGCGCAAGGCCACGCTCGTCACGACGCTGATGCTCATGGGGGTCGCCACCTTCCTCATCGGCGTCCTGCCCAGCCACGCCAGCATCGGCCTGGCCGCTCCGGTTCTGCTCACCCTGCTGCGGATCATCCAGGGCATCGGTGTGGGCGGCGAGTGGGGTGGCTCGGTGCTGATGTCCATGGAGTGGGGCGCCAGGGGCCGACGCGGGCTGATGGCCAGCTGGCCGCAGCTGGGCGTCCCGATCGGGCTGCTGCTGTCCACCGGGATGGTCAAGCTGATGACCTCGGTGACCGGGGACAGCTTCGAGACCTGGGGCTGGCGGGTGCCGTTCCTCGTCAGCATCGTGCTGGTGGGTATCGGGCTCTACGTGCGGCTCCGGGTGCTGGAGAGCCCCGAGTTCGCCCAGGTCCAGCGCACCGAGGACGTCGTGCGCCAGCCGGCGTGGGAGGCGATCAAGCGGCACCCGCGCGAGATCCTCACCTCGGCGCTCGTGCGGATGTCGGAGCAGGCGCCGTTCTACCTGTTCATCACCTTCGTGCTGACCTACGGCACCAAGGAGCTCGGCCTGGACAAGGGCGACCTGCTCAACGACAGCCTGCTGGCCGCGGGGCTCGGCCTGGTCAGCGTGCCGTTCTTCGGGCACCTGTCCGACCGGCTGGGTCGCAAACGCGTCTACGGCGCCGGCATCGTCTGCACGGCGCTGTTCGCCTTCCCCTACTTCGGCCTGCTCAACACCCGCTCCGCGGGCCTGGTGCTGTTGGCGATCGTGGTCTCACTCGTGGTCCACGACATGCAGTACGGCCCGCAGGCGGCGCTGATCGCCGAGAGCTTCGGCACCAACGTCCGCTACAGCGGTGCGGGGATGGGCTACCAGCTCGCCTCGGTGGTGGCCGGGGGCCCGGCGCCGCTCATCGCGGCGGCGATCCTGTCCTCCACGAAGTCCAGCACGGGGATCAGCTGGTACATCGTGGGCTGCTGCGTGGTCTCCCTCGCCGCGCTGGCCCTCATGCCGCGTCGGCAGCACGAGGACCAGCAGCAGGCGAGCGAGGGTCAGGCGGCGGACTTCAGCCGCACCTGACGCTTGATCCGGCTGAGCATGGCGACCATGCCCCGCAGCCGCAGCGGGGACACGGCCTCGGCCAGGCCGAAGCGGTAGGGCGCGTCGTCGGGGACGGCGAGCACCTC
>DASSPC010000152.1:0-8444 GCA_035699865.1 Oryzihumus sp.
CGCCGCCTCCGGGCCGCTGTATGCCGTCCGCCCCCCTGAGCGCGACCGCGGCAAGGTCCTCGCCGCCGTCAGCGGGGTGTCGCGGGCCTGCTCCGTCGCCGCGATGGGACTGGGTGCGCTCGGCGGAGCCCTGCTGGGGCCTCGGGGCGCGTTCGCCGTCGGCGGCGTCCTGGCGGTCGCGGTCACGGTGGCGATGGCGGTGCAGCTGTGCGGGGTGGACCGCGCTCCGGTCGGGCCGGCACTCGGACCGGCGGTCGCCTCGGAGCCGGCCGCGGTGTGACGGGGGCTGTCACGGTCGGGCGCCCCCAGCCGGTCGCGCATCTGCCTGGGGCGATTGGCCAGGAAGGCATGGTGAGGCTTACCTTGGTGAGGCTCACCTAAGTCGTGGTGGGTGTCCCGAGTCCTCCGGAGTTCCGTTTCCATGTCAGGTAGCCAGATCGCCCTCCTGGGCGCGATCGCCGGGTTCACGATCTTCCTCGGCCTGCCCATCGGCCGGCTCCGCCAGCCCGCGCCACGCCTCAAGGCCGCCCTCAACGGCATCGCCATCGGCGTGCTCGTCTTCCTCGTGTGGGACATCCTCACCCACGCCTGGGAGCCCACCGACGCGGCGCTCGCCGACCACAAGTGGGGGACCGCCCTCACCGGTGGCGTGGTCATGGCGGTCGGCCTGGCGGTGGGCATGGCCGGCCTCGTCTACTACGACAAGGCGATGGCGGCGCGCCGGGCCCGCACGGCCGCGGCGGCGCAGGTCCCCATCGCGGTCGGGGCGCAGGGCGCTGCTGCGGCGCCGGTGCCGGGGGCCACGGGGAGCTCGGCGCCCGCCCGCTCGGCGGCCGCTGACCTGTCGCTGATGATCGCCGTCGGCATCGGCCTGCACAACTTCGCCGAGGGCCTGGCCATCGGCAACTCGGCGGCCAGCGGCGCGCTCTCCCTGGCGGTCCTGCTGGTCATCGGCTTCGCGCTGCACAACGCCACCGAGGGCTTCGGCATCGTCGCCCCGCTGGCGGGCGACGCCCAGCGCCCCTCGTGGGGCCGGCTCGCCCTGCTCGGCCTCATCGGCGGCGGCCCCACCTTCGTGGGCACGCTGATCGGCCAGAGCGTCGTCAACGACACCCTGGCCATCGCCTTCCTCGGCCTGGCCGCCGGCTCGGTGCTCTACGTCGTGATCGAGCTGCTGTCCGTGGCCCGCCGGACGGGCATGAAGGAGCTCACCACCTGGTGCATCCTCGGCGGCCTGTTCCTGGGCTTCCTGACCGACGGCATCCTCGTGGCGGCCGGCGCCTGACCCGGCGCTACGCTTCCCACCGAACGCACGAAACGGCCCGTTTCCCGCCTGCCAGGGCGGTGAAACGGGCCGTTTCGTGCGTTCGGTCGCGCAGGGCCGGGGAAGCCGGCCTCAGAGCGGGCCGCTGACCGAGTCCTCGGCGGTCTCGCCACGCTTGGCGGCGGCGCGGTGGCGCAGGTACTCGATCGCGACCGGGATGAGCGAGACGACGACGATGAGCAGCAGCATGAGCTCGAGGTTGCTCTTGACGAACGAGATCTGGCCGAGGAAGTAGCCGAGCACCGTCACGCCGACGGCCCACAGCAGCGCACCGATGAAGCTGTAGGTGAAGAACCGGCGCCGCTCCATCTTGCCGACGCCGGCGACGACGGTGATGAACGTGCGCACGATCGGCACGAACCGGCCGAGCACGATGGCCCGGTTGCCGTAGCGCTCGAAGAACTCTGTCGTCTTGTCGATGTAGGCCCGCTTGATGAGCCGTCCGTCGCGCTTGTACAGCGGCGTGCCGATGGCCCGGCCGATCTCGTAGCCCACGACGTTGCCGAGGAACGCCGCCGCGACGAGCACCACGAGGACCAGCCAGAACGGCAGCCCGAGCGGGTTGTGCGGCAGCGCGGCGAACAGGCCGATGGTGAACAGCAGCGAGTCACCCGGCAGGAACGCGGTGAACAGGCCGCACTCGGTGAAGATGATGAGCGCGCTGATCCACAGGGCGGTGTTGCCGTAGTGGTCGAGCAGGTACTGGGGGTCGAGCCACTGCGGACCCAGGGAGTGCATCACGGGCACGAGGGTAGAGGACGGCTCTGGGAGAGTGGCCTGCGTGAACGCTGCGCACGAGGTGGGGGTCGGCCCGTGGGAGGGCCCGTGGCCCTCCGATCCCCGGTATGACGAGGGCCTGCTCGCCGGCGGCGACCGGCGCAACGTCGCCGACCGCTACCGCTACTGGACGCACGAGGCGATCGTGCGCGACCTCGACACCTCCCGGCACGAGTTCCACGTCGCGGTGGAGAACTGGGCCCACGACTTCAACATCGGCTCGGTGATCCGCACCGCCAACGCCTTCAACGCCAAGGCGTTCCACATCGTGGGCAAGCGGCGCTGGAACCGGCGGGGCGCCATGGTCACCGACCGCTACCAGCACGAGCACCACCACGACAGCGTCGAGGCTCTGCTGGCGTGGGCCGCGGCCCACGGACCGGACGGGCACGGCATACCGGTCATCGGCATCGACAACCTGCCCGGTTCGGTGCCGCTGGAGACCTATGACCTGCCGCGGCACTGCGTCCTGCTGTTCGGGCAGGAGGGGCCGGGCCTGTCCGAGGCGGCCCGTCAGGGCTGCGAGGTGATCCTCGACATCGCCCAGTTCGGCTCGACCCGCTCGATCAACGCCGGCGCGGCGGCGGCGATCGCCATGCACGCGTGGGTCCGACGTCACGTGTTCGGGCAACCGGGCTCGCCCTAGGATGACGAGGAGCCCGGTCGCACAACGGCGTGCGTCCCACGGACCGTGAGGGAGTCACCATGCCCATCGCGACACCTGAGGTGTACGCAGACATGCTCGACCGCGCCAAGGCCGGGGCGTTCGCGTATCCCGCGATCAACGTCTCCTCCAGCCAGACCCTCAACGCCGCCATCCGTGGCTTCGCCGAGGCTGGCAGCGACGGCATCATCCAGGTCTCGACCGGCGGCGCGGAGTACCTCTCCGGCCCCACGGTCAAGGACATGGTCGCCGGCTCGCTGGCGTTCGCGGCGTTCGCCCACGAGGTGGCGAAGAAGTACGACGTCAACATCGCGCTGCACACCGACCACTGCCCCAAGGACAAGCTCGACGGCTTCGTCCGGCCGCTGCTGGCCGCCTCGACCGAGCGGGTCAAGGCCGGCGGCACCCCGTGGTTCCAGTCGCACATGTGGGACGGCTCGGCCGTGCCGCTGACCGAGAACCTCCAGATCGCCCGCGAGCTGCTCGACCTGTGCCAGGTCGCCGACGTCATCCTCGAGATCGAGGTCGGGGTCGTGGGCGGCGAGGAGGACGGCGTCGTCGGCAAGATCGACGAGAAGCTCTACAGCACCCCCGAGGACGCCCTGGCCACGGTCGAGGCGCTCGGCCTGGGTGAGCACGGCCGCTACATGACCGCGCTGACGTTCGGCAACGTGCACGGCGTCTACAAGCCGGGCAACGTCAAGCTGCGCCCGGAGATCCTCAAGCAGGCCCAGGAGGCCGTCATCAAGTCCCGTGGCCTGGCCGCCGACGCCAAGCCGTTCGACCTGGTCTTCCACGGCGGCTCCGGCTCGCTGCCGGAGGAGATCTCCGCCGCCGTCGACTACGGCGTCGTCAAGATGAATGTCGACACCGACACCCAGTACGCCTTCACCCGCCCGGTCGCCGGCTTCATGCTCAAGAACTACGACGGCGTGCTCAAGGTCGACGGCGAGGTGGGCAACAAGAAGGCCTACGACCCGCGCGCCTGGGGCAAGGAGGCCGAGGCCGGTATGGCGGCCCGCGTGGTCACCGCCTGCGAGAACCTCCGCTCGGCCGGGACGCACGCGAAGTGAGCCAGAACCTCGGACTCAGCTCCTTCTCCCTCCGGGCCTCGCTCCGCTCGTGTCCTCAGGAGGTCGTCGCATGAGCCAGAACCTGCTCGGCATCCCCGAGACCCGCCTGCCCGAGGACCCGGCCGCGGCACCCCTGGCCGCGGGGGAGGACCCCGCCGCGGTCGCGGCGGCCCACCCCACCTCGTCCCTGGCCTGGGCCACCCTGGCCGAGGCGGCGCTGGCCGACGGCCGGACGGTCGAGGGCTACGCCTACGCCCGCACCGGCTACCACCGCGCGCTGGACGCCCTGCGCCGGGGCGGGTGGCGCGGCCAAGGCCCGGTGCCGTGGTCGCACGAGCCCAACCGCGGGTTCCTGCGCGCGCTGGCCGCCCTGAGCCGGGCAGCCGGGGCCATCGGTGAGACCGACGAGGAGCAGCGCTGCGCCCAGTTCCTGCGCGACTCCTCGCCCGAGGCCGCGGAGGCGCTCGGCCTCTGAGTCCCTGCCCACGACCGGGCGCCGCCGCGTGACACGTCACACGGCGGCGCCTGTTCTCTGTCCGGCTACTGGCGGGTAACCTCGCAGGGGCCGGGCAATCCACTGGGACGGAGAGCGCTCATGCGCAGGCGGCCGGAGTCAGCCGAGGAACGGGCCTTCCGCGAGAGCCTGCGGGCCTTCCTCACCGAGAAGGTCCTGCCCCACGTGCAGGAGTGGGAGCATGCCCGGCTGGTGCCCAAGAGCCTGTATGCCGAGCTCGGCGCCCTGGGCGTGACCGGCCTGCAGGTCCCCGAGGAGTTCGGCGGGTCGGGGGAGACCTCCTTCCGCTACAACGTCGCCCTCGCCGAGGAGGTCGCCCGCACCGGCGCGGTGACCGGCGCCCTGCAGCTGCACCTCAACGTGGTGCTGCCCTACTTCCTGGCCTACGCGACGCCCTCCCAGCGGGAGCGGTGGTTCCCCGGTTTCGCCACCGGCGAGCTGGTCACCGCGATCGCGATGACCGAGCCGGGGACCGGCTCCGACCTGGCCGGCATCAGCGCCACCGCTGTACGCGACGGAGACGACTACCTCCTGAACGGGACCAAGACGTTCATCACCGGTGGCGTCCAGGCCGACCTCGTCGTCGTGGTGGCGCGCACCTCCCGGGACGCCGGCGACCGCCGGGCGGGGCTGACGCTGCTCGTGGTCGAGGAGGGCATGCCCGGCTTCACCCGCGGGCGCAACCTGGAGAAGATCGGCCTGAAGAGCCAGGACACCGGCGAGCTGTTCTTCGACGACGTCCGCGTGCCCGTGGCCAACCGCCTCGGCGAGGAGGGGCGCGCCTTCGAGTACCTCACCGCCAACCTGCCCCAGGAGCGGATGTCCATCGCCGTGTCGGCGCAGGTCACCTGCGAGCGGGCGATCGAGCTGACCCGCGACTACGTGCGCGAGCGCAAGGCGTTCGGCACCCCGATCGCGTCGTTCCAGAACACCAAGTTCGTCCTCGCGGGGCTGTCCGCGAAGGTCGAGGCGGGCCGCCAGCTCGTCGACGCCGCACTGGAGGAGCTCGACGCCGGCACGTTGACCGGCGCCGACGCCGCCCGGGTCAAGCTCTACACGACCGAGCTGCAGGCCGAGGTCGTCGACGCGTGCCTGCAGCTGCACGGCGGCTACGGCTACATGCTCGAGTACCCGATCGCCCGGATGTACGCCGACGCCCGCGTCTCGCGGATCTACGGCGGGTCCAGCGAGATCATGAAGTCGATCATCGCCAAGGACCTCGGCCTGTAGCGGGACCACGACTCCACCCACCCGACACCAGGAGAGAACACCCCATGCGCGACGCCGTCATCGTCCAGGCCGTGCGGACCCCCGTGGGCCGCCGCAAGGGCGCCCTCGCCGGAGCCCACCCGGCCGACCTCAGCGCCATCGCCCTGCGCGGCCTCGCGGACCGGGTCGGCCTCGACCCTGCGCTGGTCGACGACGTCATCTGGGGCTGCGTCTCCCAGGTCGGCGAGCAGGGCTTCAACGTCGGGCGCAACGGCGTCCTCGCCGCCGGGTGGCCCGAGGCCGTGCCGGCCACCACCCTCGACCGCCAGTGCGGGTCCAGCCAGCAGGCCCTGCACTTCGCCGCCGCCGGTGTCATCAGCGGCCAGTACGACGTCGCCGTCGCCGGGGGCGTGGAGTCGATGACCCGGGTCGCCATGGGCTCCAGCGTCGCGAACGGCCCCGGTATGCCGTTCGGGCCCGGCGTCATGGCCCGCTACGACAACGTGGCCTTCAACCAGGGCATCAGCGCCGAGATGATTGCCCGCCAGTGGGGCTTGTCCCGCGAGGACGTCGACGCCTACAGCGTCGCCTCGCACGAGCTGGCCGCGGCGGCCCAGAAGGCGGGCGCGTTCGAGGGGGAGATCGTGCCGGTCCCGCTGGCCGCGGATGGCTCGGTGGTCCTCGACGGCAGCGAGCCGGCGACGACGTTCACCACCGACGAGGGCGTGCGCCCCGGCACGACGCTGGAGGTGCTCGGCGGCCTGCGCACCGCCTTCGAGGAGAACGGCACCGTCACGGCCGGCAACGCCTCGCAGATCTCCGACGGGGCCGGCGCGATGCTGGTGACCACCTCCGAGATCGCCGCGGCGAACGGCTGGACCCCGCTGGCCCGCGTGCACACCGCCGTCCTCGCCGGGGTCGACCCGGTCATCATGCTCACCGGCCCGATCCCCGCCACCGCCAAGGCCCTGGCCAAGGCCGGGCTGTCCATCGGCGACATCGACGCCTTCGAGGTCAACGAGGCCTTTGCCTCGGTGCCGCTGGCGTGGCTCGCCGAGACCGGTGCCGACCGGGCCCGGCTCAACCCCAATGGCGGGGCCATCGCGCTCGGTCACCCGTTGGGCGGCTCGGGAGCCCGCCTGGCCGCCACCCTCGTGCACCACCTCGCCCGGACGGGTGGCCGGTACGGCCTGCAGACCATGTGCGAGGGCGGTGGCATGGCCAACGCGACCATCCTGGAGAACCTCACGGCCTGAGCCGCGGTGAGTCGACCCCGGGCGGGGCGGCGCGGCATACCGGCGATGGGGCGGACGCAGAAGTGCCGGGGGCCGGGACCCTGATGGGTCCCGACCCCCGGCACTGCCCCCTGCGGTGTTGCAGGGCCCCTGCGAGAGGGATCCTGCCCTGGTCGGAGGACCTGCGTCCCCTGCGTGTCACTCGCGACCACTCACGATGATGCACTCTTTCCGCGCCGGATGATGGCCCTCTCCTGCCAATGGCCGTAACCTGCCAAACATGACATCGATCGTTGGCATGGTTGCCCGCCTCCCCGTGGCGGAGGGGCCCCCTGTCCCGGGCGGTCGGGGATGAGCCCGTACCTCGCGCCGTTCCGTGTCTCCGAGGCGGCGGAGACGCTCTACCGGCGGATCCTGCGCTCCAGCAGGAACGACGTCGCCACCCACGCGGCCGAGCTCGGCTGGACGCTGGAGGAGGCGACGACCGCGCTGCAGTCACTCATCGCGATCCGCCTCGTCCGCGAGACGACCGACCACCAGGTGGTCGTCGAGCACCCGCGCGCCGCCCTCGAACGGCTCATCGACAGCGAGGAGGCGCGGCTGGACTCCCGGCGCCGGGAGCTGTCCGAGGCGCGCAACGCGATCGCGCAGTTCACCGCCGACCACCGGGTCGGCCAGGCCGGCAGCTCGGCGACCCGCCGACCCGCCTGGGAGGAGGTCTCGGCGCAGCTGGCGCCAAGCTTGGTCGAGCACACCATCCGCATCACCAGCGGGGTGATCCGCACCTCCGTCGTCCGGGTGGACGTCGGGCCGGGGCTGGACGGCGACACCTACCGGACCGGCCAGGCCGCGGTCGCGGCCGGCCGCGAGCAACGGGCGCTCTACCCGCTCAGTGCGCTGGAGGACCCGGCGAGCCAGCGCTGGATGCGCGGCTGGTCGGACGTCGGCGAGCAGCAACGGGTCACGGACAACCCCCCGAGCGAGTTCGCGGTCTTCGGCGACGAGGTGGTGCTCGCGGTCGCCAGCTGGCACGACCCCACCTCGGACTTCGTCGTCATCCGCGACGAGATGCTGGTCTCGGCGTTCACCACGATGTTCGACCTGGCCTGGTCGGTGGCGCTCCCGGTGCCGGACGCCTCCGTGGAGACCGACGCCGACCGCCGCCTGCTCACCCTCCTCGCCGGCGGCCTCAAGGACGAGGCCATCGCGCGCTACCTCGGCTGGGGTGTGCGCACGGTGCGGCGCCGGGTGGCCAACCTGATGGCCGACCTGGGCGCCGACACGCGGTTCCAGCTCGGTGTCGCGGCGCAGCGCCGTGGCCTCATCGGGGCCGCGCGCGCCGGTGTCGGCCCCGGCGCCCCGACCGGGTGAGTTCGTTCTCCGCGGACCCGAGCCGGTATCGTTCGGGCGCACGGGCCCCGTGCGCATCTGCGGCGGGGCCTGAGCCATTCCCGCACCATCGGACGGGCGGGTGTGCCGTGAGCGATGCGTAGGGAAGGTGGCCCGCATGCCGGCGATCGTGCTGGTCGGCGCCCAGTGGGGCGATGAAGGCAAGGGCAAGGCGACGGACCTGCTCGGCAGCAGTGTCGACTACGTCGTGAAGTTCAACGGCGGCAACAACGCCGGCCACACCATCGTCATCGACGGC
>DASSPC010000153.1:0-13647 GCA_035699865.1 Oryzihumus sp.
AGACCAGGGCGCGGGCCCTCCCGACCTTTCGCGGTGGTCACCACCCGCAGGTACGTCAGCCGCCGTTTCGCGCTTGAGCCGCCTGTGCACAGACCGGGCCAGGGCCCCCATCCATGTCAGGACGTTGGGGGATGGTGCGGCGGTTGGGCGCGCCGGACCATCAGTCATGACCCAGTTCCCCACGCCCCTCACGCACTCGGACGACGAGCTGCGAACCGACCTGCACGAGATCGCCGCCCAGTTGCACCAGGACTTCGACGACCTCATCGGGGCGGAGGTCGTCGACCGGGTCCTCGATGAGGTCGCGGCTCGTTTCGTCGATGCACGAGTGCGCACGTTCCTGCCCCTGCTGGTCCACCGCTACGCCAGGAGCGACCTGCGGGCAGTATCCGGGAGCCGTCCCGTGGCCGATCCGGGGGCTGGTGGACCTCCTCCGAGGGAGTGGTCAGCGAGCTGAGCGGGGCGCCACGGTATGCATCACCACGACAGGCTGCGCCGCCGGGTCGATCGAGGTCATCCATCGGGGATGATGACCCCTGCTCCGCGTCGCCAGAGGCTCCTCAGGTGCGAGTGTGCCCCAACGCGCACGTGCACCTGCCCAGCATCGTGGCGTTCGTGTCGGTCATGTGCCGGGCGCCGGTGACCGACCTGGAGATGACATGCGCGAGCCCGACCGCACCACTCTGCCGTTGACCACGCCGCCGTTCGAGGGAACGGCGAACCGCACCCTTCGAGGCTCGGAACCCGACTGGGACCTGATCCGTCATCCGGACCCCCCTCAGGGCGCGCCGAACGTGCTGCTGGTGCTGATCGACGACGCCGGGTTCGGAAACCCGAGCACCTTCGGCGGACCGATCCAGACGCCGAACTACACCCGGCTCGCCGAAGCCGGGCTGCGCTACAACCGGTTCCACGTCACCGCGCTGTGCTCCCCCACCCGTGCCGCGCTGCTGACCGCACGGAACAACCACGCTGTCGGCTTCGGCTCGGTGGGTGAGTTCTCCAGCGGGTTCCCCGGCTACACCGCCATGGTGCCGCTGGAGTGTGCCCCTCTCCCGCGCATCCTCCGCGACAACGGGTACAGCACGGCCGCCTTCGGCAAGTGGCACCTCACCCCGGACGGGCAGCAGGGGCCCGCCGGCCCGCTGGGGCGCTGGCCGACCGGGTGGGGCTTCGACTACTTCTACGGCTTCCTCGGGGGTGACTCCGGGCAGTGGGACCCCTGCCTGGCCGAGAACCAGAAGATCATCGGGACCCCGGCGGAGTACTACGACGAGGAGAACCCCTACTACTTGCCGGACGCGATGGCCGACAGGACCATCGAGTGGCTGCACGGGGTGCGCGGCCAGGACGCGCGCAAGCCGTTCTTCGTCTACTTCTCGACCGGATGCAGTCACGCCCCGCACCATGTCGCCTCCGAGTGGGCCGACCGGTACAAGGGGCAGTTCGACCAGGGGTGGGACCGGTTGCGCGAAGAGGTCTTCGCGCGGCAGAAGGAGCTTGGCGTGGTCCCTGCGGATGCGGAGCTCACGGCACGGGACGACGCCTTCCCGGCATGGGATGACGTTCCTCCACGGCTGAAGGCTTTCTACGCACGCCAGATGGAGGTCTACGCCGGGTACTCGGAGAACGCCGACCACAACGTCGGCCGGGTCATCGACGCGATCGAGGAGCTGGGCGAGCTCGACAACACCCTGGTCATCTGGATCTGGGGCGACAACGGCGCCAGCCTCGAGGGCACCATCACCGGCTCGTTCAACGAGATGACGATGCAGAACGGCATCCCGCTCACGGACGAGATGCAGCTGCAGCTCTCCGAACGTTACGGGGGCAGCGAGTCCTGGGGCGCTCCGATCATGGACCCGCACTACTCGGCGGCCTGGGCCTGGGCCGGGAACACCCCTTTCAAGTGGGGCAAGCAGGTCGGCTCGCACCTGGGCGGCACCCGCAACCCCATGGTCATCCACTGGCCGGAGCGCATCGTCGACCCCGGCGGTCTGCGCTCGCAGTTCACCCACGTCACCGATGTCGGTGCGACGATCCTCGACATCGCCGGCATCCCGGCCCCGTCGCGGGTCGACGGGATCGCGCAGGAGCCGCTGCACGGCTTCACCTTCGCCGACTCGCTGCTCGACGCCACCGCGCCCGAACGGCACACGCAGCAGTACTTCGAGACGATCGGCAACCGAGCCATGTACAAGGACGGCTGGTGGCTGGCGATGAAAACACCCCGCATCCCTTGGGTGCTCACCCCCGAGGCGCTGCGACCCTACGCGCCGGATGTGTGGGACCCCGACGGCGACCCGGCCGAGCTGTACTACCTGCCCGACGACTTCAGCCAGGCCCACGACGTGGCTGCCGACCACCCGGACAAGGTCCAGGAGCTCAGGAAGCTGTTCTGGAAAGAGGCCGAGCGGTACAAGGTGCTCCCGCTGCTGGCCACGCTGTCGGCGTTCTTCGGCATCACACCGCCGCTCGAGGCGACCGACAAGATCGAGTTCCGCGGTGATGTGCAGAACGTCGCGCCGGGCATGATCCCGCGCATCTACAACCGCTCCTACGCGATCAGCGCAGATCTCGTCATACCGCCTGACGGCGCCGAAGGCGTCATCGTCGCCGAGGCCGATCACCTCGGCGGGTTCTCACTGTTCGTCGACGGCGGCCGCCTGACCCACACCTACTCGATGATGGGCGTGTTCGTCTATCGCCAGCAGGCCGACACCCCCCTGCCGACGGGCGAGGTGAACGTGCGCATGGAGTTCGCCGCCGACGCTGCCAAGCCGGCCACCGGTGGACAGGTCACCCTGTTCGTCAACGACACTCCGGTGGGTGGCGGGAGAATGGACCACACGGTTCCCATGCGGTTCTCCGCCTATGCCGGGATGGACGTCGGCCGCGACAACGGTGGTGTGGTCGACCTGAGCTACGCGGACAGGCGTCCGTTCGCATTCACCGGCACGATCAAGAAGGTCGCCTTCGACGTCAAGCCCCATCGCAGGGCCAAGGACGAGCAGGCCATCCAGACGGTCGCGCACCACGCCCACGCAGCACATGGACTGTCAGCATGAACCCCACCGCCGGACTCAAGGTCCTCTCACTGCCCATCGACCAGGAGACCACTGACGTCCTGATCAGCAGCTACCTGTCCCACGACGCGGCCCGTGAGGACTACCGCGCTGCGCTGACATGCGGCGCCTACCTGCACGGCGCGATCCTTGTCGCCAAGGACCTGTCCGGCAAGGTCACCGTGGAACAGTCCGATCACATGGTCCGCGAAGGGGCCCAGGGGTTGGGCACCCTGGGGTTCCTCACCGGGCTGATGGTCTTCCCGCTGGTGCCGCTCACCACCGGCTTCGCCGCCGTGATGGGTGGGTTCCTGGGCGAGGCACTGCACCTGCTCACCGAGACGAAGGTCAAGGGCCAGGCGGCGGCGACGATCCCCCTGGGCTGCGCCGCGCTCATCCTCGCCTACCCGCGTTCCTCAGCGAGCGTGGTCGCACCGGTGGTGACGAGAGGGCTCACCAAGGCCACGGCCGAAGCGCATGGCCACCACGTCCAGGCGCTGAGGGGCGCGCTCGCCGGCGCCCAGCAGCAGATGGCCTCGACCGCGAGCTAGCAGGTGACAGCAAGCCAACCGTGGATGCGTGCTGGCCCGTCGACAGGAACACCCGTGGCTCAACGAGGATCAGCCGTCCCGCCTGCCTGCTGTGCGGCCTCCCGCGGCGACGGTACGGCAGCACCACCGCCGTTCGGGCCGAGGACGGTCATCGGCAGGGAACCCACCGGTTCAGGCTCCTCGCTGGTGCACCTGCCCGGCGGCTCGTTCCTGATGGGTGCCAACGACCCGGACGGGTTCCCCGCCGACGGTGAGGGCCCGGTTCGCGCCGTCACGTTGTCACCGTTCCGGATCGACCGGTACGCCACGTCCAACCGGAGGTTCGCCGAGTTCGTGGACGCCACCGGATATCGCACCGACGCCGAGCGGTACGGCTGGTCCTTCGTCTTCGCCGGCCTGCTGCCCGCCGGCCATCCCCCCACCGAAGCAGTGGCGGCTGCGCCCTGGTGGCGGCTGGTCCACGGCGCGCACTGGCGGCACCCGGAAGGCGCCGGGTCCTCGCTGGACGGGCGGATGGACCATCCGGTGGTGCACGTCTCCTGGAACGATGCAGTCGCTTACTGTCAGTGGGCCGGGCGGCGTCTCCCCACGGAGGCCGAGTGGGAGCACGCCGCCCGCGGCGGCCTGGAGAACGCACGGTATGCGTGGGGCGACGAGCTGACGCCTGACGGCCGCTGGATGTGCAACATCTGGCAAGGCACCTTCCCCACCGAGAACACCCTGGCCGACGGGTTCCTCGGCACGGCACCGGTCGACGCCTTCGACCCCAACGGCTTCGGCCTCCACAACGTGGCAGGCAACGTCTGGGAATGGTGCGCCGACTGGTTCAGCGCCACCCACCCCGGCATCCCGGCGCCCGACCCCAAGGGTCCGCCGAGCGGCGAGTCCAGGGTCATCCGCGGTGGTTCCTACCTGTGTCACCGCTCCTACTGCAACCGCTACCGCGTCGCCGCCCGAACCGCGAACACCCCCGACAGCTCAACCGGGAACATGGGATTCCGGTGCGCCGCCGATGAGACAACGGCGGTTCGCGAAGGGGCTGATGACGCCTCGGTCCATTGACGGCACCCACCGTGGGGCGTCGACGAGTCAGTCCCCCGGCCGGACGATCGCCTTGACCATGGTCGGATCGGTGCGGGCGGCGGTCAGCGCGGTCTGGACGTCCTCAAGTCCGTAGTGACCGGTGACGACGGAGTCGAGGTCCACTCGGCCGGAGGCGGCCAGCTGGATCGCGACGGGCCAGGTGTTGGCGTACCGGAAGGCGCCGGTGATGGTGAGCTCCCGGTCCTGCACGTGGGACAGGGGAAGCTCGACCGTGTCGCCGCCCATGCCGACCAGGACAACGCGTCCAGCACGAGCCACAGCGGAGACGGCCTCCCAGGTGGCGCGTGCGTTTCCCGAGCACTCCAGCAACACGTCCGGCTCCACGGCGACCTCCGAAAGGTGGGTCCGGCTGACGTCGATCGTGCCGATGCCGAGCTTCTCGGCCAGCCGCAGCCGGTGCGGGTTGACGTCGGTGACCGTGACCGTGTCCGCGCCGTAGGCACGCGCTGCCTGGGCGGCGATCAGCCCGATGGGCCCGGCCCCGGTCACCAGCACCCTGCTCCCGGGACCGACGTGGGCGCGCAGGCAGGCCCAGACCCCGACCGAAAGCGGTTCGAGCAGGCCCGCCGCGTCGTCGCTGATGCTGTCCGGCACCGGGTGGACGAATGCGGCGGGCACGGCGACGAACTCGGCGAAGGCCCCGTCATACGGAGGCGTCGCCAAGAACCGCATGTCGGGGCACAGGTTGTACCGGCCCGCCAGACACTGCCGGCACGACCGGCAGGGCACCCCCGGCTCGATGGAGACCCTCTGACCCACGGACAACGACACGACGTCGGACCCATGCGCTGCGACGACACCGCCGGCCTCGTGCCCGAGGACCAAGGGAGAGTCCACGACATAGCGGCCAATGCGGCCGTGCTCGTAGTAGTGCACGTCGGAGCCGCACACCCCCACCGACCCGACCTTGACCAGCACCTCATCCGCGGCAGGTTCGGGAACGGCGCGCTCCTCGAGGGCGACCTCCCCCGCCTGACGCAGCACGCTGACCTTCATCGTCGCCACGAAGGGCCTCCAGGTGCTCGCACACGAGCGTCGGCGTCAAAGCGGTGCCCGGATGATAGTGCCGTCGCCTCAACGTGCGAGCGTGATGCGCCGCTCCTCGGGGCGTCAGCGTGGCTGTGGCTCCCGAGCCGGCGGCTGCAGCCGGCCCCGACCCGCACGCGGAGCCCTGCGCCCCAGCCCCCCGGCGATCAGGAAGAGGATCCCCAACACTGCCAGCGGCACCACGACGATCCCGGTCGAGCCGGTGAGGAGGGCACCCAGTGGGGGTCGGTCCAGCGCGGCCTCGCCGAACATCCGGACAAGCAGCTGGAGGAAGGGGAACGCCGCGAGGACGAGCATGAGCCCACCTGCCCACACGGCGCGCCGTTGTCCCAACACCGCGATGGGCAGGGCGAGGACCAGCGCGATGACGGGGATGGCGGGCGCCTTGATGACGTCGACGAACATGTCGAGCACGGCGTACGCAGCGAAGAGCCCGACGCCGGTGGCCAGCACGACGGGGGCGACGTCCGGCCTGCGCACCGCGAGGATGGTGAGCCCGACGAGGGGCACGACGATCGCCGCCGTGAGGACCAGGGCCGCCCCGATGGCCAGGTCCTCGAAGGCGTAGCCGAGGGCGAACATCAACCCCCCGAGGGCGAACAGCGCCGTCACGACCAGTGCGGTCCTGCGCAGGACGGTTGCGAAGGTGTTCATGACCTTCACCTGCCTCTCCGTGCTCCCAGCCTCCCGCCGGACGGGCGTGGCCGGCAGGGCAGGAAGCCCCTCCTCGTCCGGGAATGCGCCGCGGCCCTCGAGCCGGTCGCCGCTGGACGGCCTGGCCGAACGGCGCCGGAGCCATCCCCCGATCGGGGGGTCTTCGGTGATTGGCCCCCGCACCAGGTCGGGCGTCTGTGACCCTGAGGCTCCTTGGCGGCTCATTGGGGGGCGTCACGATCTCAGCTGGGGGTTCCATGAAGTTGTTGCGTGCCTGTGTGTCCTCTGCCGCGGCGCTGATGCTGGTGCCGGCCTTGGCAATCGCGGCCCACGCGGCCACCGCCCCGTCGAACGACACGCTCTCCGGTGCGACCCTGATCACCTCACTGCCGACGACGATCACCGAGGACACCTCCGGGGCCACGACCGATGCCCTGGACACGAGCCTGAACGCCAGCTGCGGCGCTCCGGCCACCAATGCCAGCGTCTGGTTCCAGTACACCGACACCACGGGCGACGGGTTCGTCGCCACGATGGCGAAGTCGAGCTACAGCGGTGGCTTCATCGTCACCGAGGGCGCCCCCTCGCAGGGCAGCCTGGTCGCCTGCGGCCCGACCACGGTTGGGGTGCACACCACCCCGGGGACGACCTACTACGTGCTCGCCTTCTCCGACACCAGCGTCAACGGGGGCAACCTGGAGGTCACCTTCGACAAGGCACCGCCGATGCCGCAGATCTCGGTGTCCGCCGACCCCAGGGCCGTGGCATACAAGGACGGCAGCGCTCAGGTGACTGGCACCTACACCTGCAGCAACGCCGACGGCTGGAGCAGCGAGCTCGACGGCACGCTCACCCAGCGGGTCGGCCGGATGAAGATCGTCGGCAGCTTCTTCGTCTACCCGCTGGTGTGTGACGGCGATGCGCACCCGTGGTCAGGGCAGGTGTTCAGCGACAACGGGCTGTTCCGTGGCGGCAAGGCGGCGTCTGTGACCTTCGGCTTCGCCTGCGGCGCGCTGGACTGCTCCATGGGCTACGCCGAGCAGACGGTCCAGCTCACCAGCCGCTCTCGCTGAGCCCTTCCACAACAGCGCCTGGTGCCGGGTCCCGCGTCATTGCGGGGCCCGGCACTCCTGCACGCAGGCCCGGCATCGGCATCCGGCTGCTTGACGCGCCTTGATCGACCCTGCGCTGCGGAGCGCATCGTGGAGACGTCCCCGGTGCGCCGGTGCCGGGTCTGCTCGGGCTCGGCTGGGAGGCCCTGCCGGTACCTGTCACGACAGGGCCTGCCGCGCAGGGCAGCAAGACGGTTCCCTTGGAGTTGTCACCACCGCACCCCGGCCCTCGACGGGCCCCCGACGACACTCGAACGGGTTCCACCTTGACCATCACGCAGCACGCACCCGGCATCACCGGACAGCCCGCAACCGCCGCCCCCGGTCCCGCCCACCCGCGCGCGATCCTGGCGGTGATCCTGGTCAGCTACTTCATGATCCTGCTCGACAACTCGATCATCTTCACCGCCCTGCCCACCATCGGCTCCGCGATGCACCTGTCCCCCAGCGGGCTGTCCTGGGTGCAGGACGCCTACACCCTCGTCTTCGGCGGGCTGCTCCTCCTGGGGGCCCGGCTGGGTGACCTGCTCGGCCGGCGCCGGGTCTTCGTGGCCGGGCTGGCCGTGTTCGCCACCGCCTCGCTGCTGGTCGGGGCCGCCCCCACCGGCTGGTTCCTCGTCGCCGCCCGGGCGCTGCAGGGTGTCGGCGCCGCCATCGTCGCGCCGTCCTCGCTGTCGCTGCTGACCGCGAGCTTCCCCGAGGGCCGCGAGCGCACCCGCGCGGTGGCCTGGTACGGCGCCGCCGCCGGCATCGGGGCCAGCCTCGGCCTGGTCATCGGCGGTGCGCTCACCAGCGCCGTCTCGTGGCGCGCCGGCTTCTTCATCAACCTGCCGATCGGGGTGGCGATGATCGCGCTGGCGCCCCGCTTCCTGCCGGAGACGCCGCGCAGCACCGGGCGCTTCGACGTCATCGGCGCCCTGACCGCCACCCTGGGGATGGGCGCCCTGGTCTTCGGCATCATCGGCTCCGCCGAGGCCGGCTGGGGGTCGCCGACCACCGTCGCGTCCATCCTCACGGGTGGGGCCCTCCTGGCCGTCTTGGCCCTCAACGAGGCCCGCGCGGCGCAGCCGATCATGCCCCTGGGCCTGTTCGCCAGCCGGGTCCGCACCGGCGCCTACCTGGCCCGCCTGCTCTACCTCGGCGCGATGATCGGGTTCTTCTTCTTCACGACCCAGTTCCTCCAGGGCGTCCTGGGCTTCAGCGCGCTCGAGGCCGGCATCGGCTTCCTCCCGATGACCGTCGTCAACTTCGCCGTCGCCATGGCGATCCCCCGACTCGGGCGACGCTTCCCCACGGCAACCCTGCTCGCCGCCGGCGTCGCCCTGACCCTGGCCGGCATGGCCTGGCTCAGCCGGGTCGACGCCGGCAGCAGCTACCTGACGGCGGTGGCGCTGCCGATGGTCCTCATCGGCGTCGGGCAGGGGCTGGCGTTCGCACCGCTCACCTCCGCCGGCGTCAGCGGCATGACCGCCGACCAGGCGGGGGCCGCCTCCGGCCTGGTCAACACCGCCCACCAGCTCGGCATGGCCCTCGGGCTCGCCCTCTTGGTCGCCGTCTCCGCCCGGGCCGGCAGCGGTGTTGTCGACCGGGCCACCGCCCTCGCCGAGGAGGTCTCGACCGCCCTGACCGCGGGTACCTGCCTGCTGGCCCTGTGCCTCGTGGCCACCGTGGCCCTCATCGTCCGGAAGGAGCGCAGCGCATGACCTGGGACCCGACCGACGCGGCCCGGATCACCGCACCCCAGGAGGTGCAGGTGCGGACACGTCACCGTGACGGCACCCTCGGGCGACCCAGGACGATCTGGATCGTCGGCGACGCAGCCCGCGTCTTCGTCCGCTCCACCAACGGACGGTCGGCGGCGTGGTTCCGCGGTGCGACCGCCAGCGGTGAGGGACAGGTGGTCGCCGCCGGCACGGCATACGACGTGACGTTCACCGAGGCGGCGGAGGCCGACCTTCCCACGGTCGACGCGGCCTACCGGAGCAAGTACGGCCACTACCCCTCGATCGTGGACCACCTCATCGAGGGCGGGCCTCGCTCGGCCACCCTGCAGGTCCACCCGGCCTGACCCGACCCACCACCGACCCCGCCCACAGGACAGGAGCTGCCTCCATGCGCGGCACGATCATCCACGGCCCCCGCGACATCCGCTTCGAGGAGCGGGTCGACCCCACCATCCTCACCCCCACGGACGCCATCGTGCGGACCGTCGCGACGTGCGTCTGCGGCTCGGACCTGTGGCGCTACCGGGGCATCGCCGACGTGCCGAGGCCCACGCCCATCGGCCACGAGTACGTGGGAGTCGTCGAGGCCGTGGGTGAGGACGTCACCACGGTGCGGCCCGGGCAGTTCGTCGTCGGCGGGTTCCTCACCAGCGACAACACCTGCCCCCTGTGCCAGGCCGGCGCCCACGCCAACTGCGTGAACGGCACCGGGTACGACGGCTGCCAGGCCGAGCTCATCCGCGTGCAGAACGCCGACGGCACCCTGCTGGCCACCCCCGAGCACCCGGACGAGGACCTGGTGCCCAGCATCCTGGCCCTCTCGGACGTCATGTGCACCGGCTGGCACGCCGCAGTCTGCGCGGACGTGCGCCCCGGCAGCACCGTGGTCGTCGTGGGTGACGGCGCGGTCGGCCTCTCCGGCGTCCTCGCCGCCTCCCAGCTCGGCGCCGGGCGGGTGATCGCGATGAGCCGTCACACCGACCGACAGGCCATCGCCCGCGAGCTCGGCGCCACCGACGTGGTGCCCGAGCGCGGCGACGAGGGGGTCGAACGCGTCAGGGAGCTGACCGGCGGATTCGGCGCCGACTCGGTGCTGGAGTGCGTCGGCACCCACGACTCGGTGGTCCAGGCGCTGCGCTCGGCCCGCCCCGGCGGGATGGTCGGCTGGGTCGGCGTGCCGCACGTCACGGACCTGCCGCAGGAGGCGATGTTCTGGAAGAACGTCGGGTTGCGCGGCGGCCCGGCACCCGCCCGCGCCTACCTGCCCGAGCTGCTCCAGCGCGTGTGGGACCGCCAGATCCAGCCCGGCAAGGTCTTCGACCTCACCCTCCCGCTCGAGCAGGTTGCCGACGGGTATGCCGCAATGGACGAGCGCCGGTCGGTCAAGACGCTGCTGCTCCCCTGAGCCCACAGGCCCCCGGACACGGGTCAGGCCGCCCTGCCCAGCAGGGCGGCCTGCGCGCGGGCGGCCTGACGCACCGGAGGCATATCGTGGTGGGAAGGCGCCCACTGCACCTGATGGACCATGTCCCGCTATCTCGGCCGCGTCCGTTCCGCATTCCTCGCTGCGTCGGCTGCCGCACTGCTCGCTGCGTGCGGCCCCGCGCCTCAACGTGTGGCCACTGCCCTGCCGAGCAGCACGACGCCACCTCCTCCGGTGAGCGCCCCCGCCGCCGCGCCGGTCGCGCGCCTCGCGCCACCGCCCCCGATCCGGGCCGCCGCCGGCGCCGCGTTCACCGTGCTGCGCGCCCCGGGTGAGGCCGTCTCCGGCACCAGCTGGGCGGTCGCCAGCATCCGCGGGGACACCGCCCTGGCCACCCTCGTCATGGGGCACCCGATCGTGGCCGCGAGCCCGGCCGTGGCCCCGGTCCTGGCTGACTGCGACCGCCAGATGCGCCAGCAGGCGGCCAGCGACCTGCACACCTCGGTCGCCGTCCCGTTCGTGCTCACGCTGACGCCGGGCGCCACCAGCGGCGCCCGCGTCAGCGTGTTCGTGCGGCACACCCTCGCCGTCGGCCTCTACCTGGCGGTCCTCGACACCCCCGCGCCGACGCGGGGAGCACCGCCGTGTCCGGCGGTCGCCGCGACCGACGTCCGCATCGCCAGCGGCCTCGTTGCCGGGCACGCCCGCCGGACGTGGTACCTCTGGGCGCTCTTTCCCAGCACCATCACCGCCTCCCAACCCAACCCGGACGTGGGGGCCAGCGCGGCCGGTATGCCGGTGCCCCGGGTGCTCTTCGACGGGCTCGCCACCGGGTTCGTGCCCACCCACACCCCACGAGGTGACGGCACGGTCGTGTGCCACGGCCTGACGACCACCTACTGGCTCACCTACCTGCCCAGTGTGTTCGCCACGAGAATGCTCGACCCGTGCCGAGCCGTCGGCTGACGCCAGGCGTGCGCGCGGGCCCTCAGGTGAGCTGCCAGGAAACGAGGATGCCGCCGACCATGATGAGGATCGGCACCCACAGTCGCCCGGGGGTCAGGTCGGCGGTCACACGGCATACCGGAGGGTGGGTCAGGCGGCGGTGGCCCCCTGCGCCGCGCGCCGGGCGGACACGTCTCCCCCGGCCCCGCGCAGCAACCACGCCACGCCGACCGCGAGCAGCGCACCGACCAGCGGTCCCACCACGTAGGCCCAGAACGACGTCCACGTCCCGCCCACCAGGGCGGGACCGAAGCTGCGCGCGGGGTTCATCGAGGCCCCGCTGATGGGGCTCGACCACAGTCCGGCGAGCGCGATGTAGGAGCCGACGGCGACGGCCGAGAGGGTGCCGACGTTCTGCGCGCCGGAGGCGGTGCCGAGGATCGTGCTGAGCAGCCCGAAGGTCAGCAGCGCCTCGATGATCGTCGCCAGCAGGGTGCTGATGCCCGGCCCGGGCACGGTCGCCCCGAGCTGCCCGACGTTGCCGAACATCGCCCGCAGCACCAGGCACGCAGCCGTCGCCCCGACGAGCTGTGCCGCGATGTACCCCGGCACTCGGCCCCACGGGAAGTCACCCCGCAGCGCGAAGCCCAGGGAGACCACGGGGTTGAGGTGCGCCCCGCCCACAGCACCCATGAACAGGATCATCGCCAGCACCATCAGTCCGGGCGCGACCACCGCTGCGGTGCGCGAGATCTGGCCGTGGCTGACCGCGTTGACGACGCCGCCGCCGGCCGCGACGAGGACGAGCAGGAAGGTGCCGAGCAGCTCGCTGAACAGGCGCCGCCACTCCTGCGATGAGTCGTAGAACTGCGCGACGAGGTCGAGGTCGCGGGTGATGAAGGACCGCGCGGCGGCTGCCTCGCCGACGGAGCGGCTGCCCTGCCCCGATCGCGGGGCCGACCCGCTCTGGACCGCTGACTTCTGCTGTGCCACGACGCACCTCCCGGGAGTGGCGGACAACCCCTCCAGCGTTGTTCCGTCCGGCCCCACCCGCCTCATCCGCGCGGGGTGAGCAGCCCCCGGGCCGCCGTCCGCACACTGGCAGCACAGGCGTGCCGGGGTCCCCGTGACCGACCGGGCGGGGTGGTTCCGCCCAGCGCCGGAGCGAGGAGGTGGCGGCGGTGACCGTCCAAGCCAGGAGCAGTGAGCTGACCTCGCCGGCGGGAGGGCCGTGGTACGCCCGGCCCGCGGCCGAGGTGAGCACGGCGCTGCACGTCGACCCGACCACCGGGCTGAGCGCCGCGACCGCCGCGCAGCTGCTGTCCGACCACGGGCCGAACGCCCTGCCTGAGGAGAAGCCCGAGCCCGGCTGGCGGCGGTTCCTGGACCAGTACCGCAGCTACATGCAGATCATCCTCGTGGTGGCGGCGCTGGTGTCCCTGCTCATCCAGGAGTGGAGCACGGGGGTCCTGCTGATCGTGCTGACCCTGGTCAACGCCGTCGGCGGCCTGCGCCAGGAGGGCAAGGCCGAGAGCGCGATGAACGCGCTGAAGTCGATGATGAAGGCCACCGCCCGGGTGCGGCGCGACGGCGCCGACGCAGAGGTGCCGGCCGAGCAGCTCGTCGTCGGCGACGTCGTGCTGCTCGCGGCCGGTGACCAGGTGCCCGCGGACGGGCGGATCATCGCCGCCAGCGCCCTGCAGATCGACGAGTCCGCGCTGACCGGGGAGAGCGTGCCCGCGGCGAAGGACGCAGGTGTGCTGCCTGGTGGGCCCGATGGCAAGCTCGGCCCCGGTGACCAGACGAACATGGCGTTCATGAACACGCCGGTCACCCACGGCAGCGGCATCATGGTCGTCACCGGGACCGGCGCCGGTACCGAACTGGGGAAGATCTCCGGGATGCTGTCGGCCACGGCCAGGGAGAAGTCACCGCTGGACAAGGAACTCGACACGCTGACCCTGTGGATCGTGGCGGCGGCCGGCCTGACCATGGTGGTGATGTTCGCCCTTGGCCGGCAGC
>DASSPC010000154.1:0-8183 GCA_035699865.1 Oryzihumus sp.
CCCTACGAGGGGCTGGGCAAGGAGGACCTGCCGGGGCAGCTGTGTGCCTTCGCCGCCGGCGTCATGCGCGCCGAGGCGGCCCGCCCCGAGGGGTGGTACGACCTGGTCCACTCCCACTACTGGCTCTCCGGGCAGGTGGGCTGGCTCGCCGCCGACCGCTGGCGGGTGCCCCTCGTGCACACCATGCACACCATGGCCCGGGTCAAGAACACCCACCTGGCCGAGGGCGACACCCCCGAGCCGACCGGGCGCGAGATCGGCGAGGCCCAGGTCGTCGAGGCCGCCGACCGGCTGGTCGCCAACACCGACGGCGAGGCCCGCGAGCTGATCGACCTCTACGACGCCGACCCCGCCCGGGTCCGGGTCGTGCCGCCCGGCGTCGACCTGGACACCTTCACCCCCGGCGACACCGCGGCCGCCCGCGCCGAGCTCGGCCTGCCGGCCGACGCCCACGTGCTGCTGTTCGTCGGCCGCATCCAGCCGCTCAAGGCCCCCGACGTGCTGCTCAAGGCCGCCGCCGACCTGCTCGCCCGCCGGCCCGCGCTGCGCGAGCACCTCGTCGTCGCGGTGGTCGGCGGTCCCAGCGGCTCCGGCCTGGCCAAGCCGAAGGCGCTGCAGAAGCTGGCCGACAAGCTCGGCATCACCCCGCAGGTGCGCTTCGTCCCGCCGGCCGCCCGCGAGCGGCTGGCCCAGTGGTACCGCGCCGCCGACCTGGTCGCCGTCCCCTCCTACAGCGAGTCCTTCGGCCTCGTCGCCGTCGAGGCGCAGGCCTGCGGCACCCCCGTCGTCGCGGCCGCGGTCGGCGGCCTGCCCACCGCCGTCGGCGACAGCGGCATCCTCGTCGACGGCCACGACACGACCGACTGGAGCCACGCCATCGAGTCCCTCATCACCGACCCCGCCCGCCGGGCGGCCCTGTCCCGCTCGGCGGTCCGCCACGCCGCCCAGTTCAGCTGGGACCACACCACCGAGCGCCTCGTCGAGGTCTACGCCGAGGCGCACGCCGCCCGCACGGCCTCGCCCATCGAGGACGCCCGCGTGCTGGCCGGCATCCCCTCGGCGGTGATCCCGTGACCACGGCCGAGCAGCAGAAGGCCCTCGACGTCGTCGAGGCCTACCTGGCCGACGCCGGGATCGAGCACGAGCTCGGCGGCCGCGACGGCGAGCTCGTGGTCACCCTGCCGGGGGAGAAGAAGCTCAAGACCGTGGCCTCGGTCGTGGTCGGGGAGCAGTCGCTGTCGGTGTCGGCGTTCGTGGTCCGCAACCCCGACGAGAACCACGAGGCGTTCTACCGCTACCTGCTGCGCAAGAACCTCAAGCTGCCCGGCCTGGCCTACGGCATCGACAGGTCCGGCGACGTCTACGTCACCGGCCGGGTGCCCCTGGACGGTGTCAGCCCGGCATACCTGGACCAGCTCTTCGGCGTCGTCCTCGACGCCGCGGACTCGACCTTCAACGAGCTCCTGGCCCTCGGCTTCCTGGAGTCGATGAAGAAGGAGTGGGCCTGGCGCATCTCGCGGGGGGAGTCCACCCGCAACCTCGAGGCGTTCCGGCACCTGCTCGAGGAGCAGGACGCCACCTGAGGCCGCCGCGGCGGGGCCCCTAGACTCGCCCGCATGACCTTCACCCTTGTCCTGCTGCGTCACGGCGAGAGCGTCTGGAACGCCAAGAACCTGTTCACCGGCTGGGTCGACGTCGACCTGTCCGACAAGGGCCGCGCCGAGGCCGTCAGCGCCGGCGAGCAGCTCAAGGAGGCCGGCCTGCTGCCGGACCTGGTGCACACCTCGCTGCAGCGCCGGGCGATCAACACCGCCAACCTCGCGCTCGACGCCGCCGACCGGCACTGGATCCCGGTGCGCCGGTCCTGGCGCCTCAACGAGCGGCACTACGGCGCGCTGCAGGGCAAGGACAAGAAGCAGACCCTCGAGGCCTACGGCGAGGAGCAGTTCATGCTCTGGCGCCGGTCCTTCGACGTCCCGCCGCCGCCGATCGACCCCGACGACGAGTTCAGCCAGGCCCACGACGTGCGCTACGCCGGACTCGGCGACGAGGCCCCGCGCACCGAGTGCCTCAAGGACGTCATCGCCCGGATGCTGCCCTGGTGGGAGAGCGCGATCGTGCCCGACCTGCTGGAGGGCAACACCGTCCTCGTCGCGGCCCACGGCAATAGCCTGCGCGGCATCGTCAAGCACCTCGACGGCATCAGCGACACCGACATCGCCGGCCTGAACATCCCGACCGGCATGCCGCTGGTCTACCGCCTCGGCAAGGACCTCAAGCCGCAGGTGCCCGGCGGCGAGTACCTCGACCCCGAGGCCGCCAGGGCCGCCGCGGAGGCGGTCGCCAACCAGGGCCGCTGACCCACCCCCACGCACAGGTATGCCGCGCACCCCGGTGGGTGCGCGGCATACCTGTTGTTGGTGAGAGGGCTTACTCCTCGCCGTCGAGCTCGGCCTCGGTGTGCCACTCGCCGGTGACGAGGTAGACGACCCGGCGGGCCACCGACACCGCGTGGTCGGCGAAGCGCTCGTAGTAGCGCCCGACCAGGGTCGCGTCCACGGCCGCCTCGGTCCCGAACTCCCACTTGCCGCTCATCAGCTGGTTGAAGATCTCGCGGTGCAGGCGGTCCATCTCGTCGTCGTCGCGCTCGAGCTCGACCGCGGCGTCGATGTCCTTGCTGGCGATGATCGAGCCGGCCTTGGCCACGATCCGCTCGGCCACCTGGCCCATCTGGAGCACGTTGGCCCGCAGCACCGGCGGGATCGCCGACTGCGGGTAGCGCAGCCGCGCCACCTTCGCCACGTGCCGGGCCAGGTCGCCCATCCGCTCCAGGTCGGCGCTCATCCGCATCGCCGTGACGACCATCCGCAGGTCGGTGGCCACCGGCTGCTGGCGGGCGAGCAGGTCGATGGAGCGGTCGTCGAGCTCGCGGCGGATCTGGTCGATCTCGTGGTCCGCGGCGATGACGCCCTCGGCGAGGTGGATGTCCGCGTCGAGCAGCGCCGTCGTGGCTCGCGCCATGGCCGAGCCGGCCAGGCGGGTCATCTCCACCAGGTCGTCGGAGATCTTGTCGAGGTCCTCGTGAAACGCGTCGCGCATGGTCCCTTGGCTTTCCGGTGTCCGGGGCGCCGCCCCGTGCCAGGCACGTCGGTATGCCGTGACAGCACGAGACGTCGCACGTGCTCGCCCAGCCTCGCACCATGGGGTGAACTCGCGCGGGATCTCAGGTGAACTCTTGGCTTCGTGCGTGGTCAGCCCGCGTTCACCGGGCCGACGCACCCTTGCGCCATGCCTATCCTGAGCATCGTGGATGCCACGACCGCAGCGATCCTCGGAGGCGTGGGCGGCCTCCTGGTGGGGGCGGTCGCGATGCTCGCCCTACGCCTGTCCGAGCGCTCCCAGCACCTGGTCACGCCGGCCGCCCCCCAGCCGAACCTGCCGGCGGGCGTTGCCGACGTGCTCGCCGTGCTGCGCTCCAGCGGCATCGTCGTGGACTCCGCCGACGCCGTGGTCAAGGCCAGCCCGTCCGCGGTGGCGCTGGGCCTGGTCCGCGAGACCGAGCTGGTGCACGCCGAGCTGCGCCACCTGGCCCGGCAGGTCCGCCGTGACGGCGTGATCCGCGAGTCCGAGCTGGAGCTGGCGCGCGGGCCGCTGGGCCGCGGTCGCCTGACGATGGGGGTGCGGGTCGCACCGCTGGGTGGCTCCCACGTGCTGCTGCTGCTCGACGACCGCACCCAGGCCCGACGGGTCGAGGAGATCCGCCGCGACTTCGTCGCCAACGTCAGCCACGAGCTCAAGACCCCGGTCGGCGGGCTGGCCCTGCTCGCCGAGGCGGTCGAGGGCGCCGCCGACGACCCCGAGGCGGTCGAGCGCTTCGCCCAGCGGATGCGGGTCGAGGCCACCCGGCTGACGCGGCTGGTCCAGGAGATCGTCGACCTGAGCCGCCTGCAGGTGGCCGACACGCTGCACGAGCCGGTCATCGTCGACGTGGCCGAGGTGGCCGCCGAGTCGGTCGAGCGCTCGCGCCTCGTCGCCGACGCCAAGGGGATCGAGATCGCCACCGCCCTGGACGAGGACGTCCACGTGTTCGGCGACCGCGAGCTGCTCATCACCGCCGTGTCCAACCTCATCGGCAACGCCATCGCCTACTCCGGCAACGACACCAAGGTCGCCGTCGCGGTCCACGCCGCCGACCACGGCATCGTCGAGATCGCCGTGACCGACCAGGGCCAGGGCATCCCCGAGCACGAGCAGCAGCGGATCTTCGAGCGGTTCTACCGGGTCGACCCCGCGCGCTCCCGGGCCACGGGCGGCACCGGCCTCGGGCTGGCCATCGTCAAGCACGTCTGCGCCAACCACGGCGGAGAGGTCACCGTCTGGAGCGAGGAGGGCCGCGGGTCGACGTTCACCATGCGGCTGCCGGCCGCGCCCGAGTCCGCCACCGACACCCACGGCTCACCGAACACCGAGGCGGCACCGGCCGCCCCTGTCACCCGAGAGGTCACCCGATGACGCGCATCCTCGTGGTCGAGGACGAGCAGTCCTTCTCCGACCCGTTGTCCTACCTGCTGCGCAAGGAGGGTTACGAGGTCGCCATCGCCGAGACCGGGCCGGAGGCGCTCGAGGAGTTCGAGCGCAGCGGCGCCGACCTCGTGCTGCTCGACCTCATGCTGCCCGGGCTCTCCGGCGAGGACGTCTGCCGCGCCCTGCGGCAGCGCTCGAACGTGCCGGTCATCATGCTGACCGCCAAGGACAGCGAGATCGACAAGGTGGTCGGCCTCGAGCTCGGCGCCGACGACTACGTCACCAAGCCCTACTCCAGCCGCGAGCTGCTGGCCCGGGTCAAGGCCGTGCTGCGCCGCGGTCACGAGCCCGAGGACCTCATGCCCTCGACGCTGGAGTCCGGCCCGGTGCGCATGGACGTCGAGCGGCACGTCGTCACGGTCAACGGCACGCAGACCGCACTGCCGCTCAAGGAGTTCGAGCTGCTCGAGATGCTGCTGCGCAACGCCGGCCGGGTGCTGACCCGGATGCAGCTCATCGACCGGGTCTGGGGCAGCGACTACGTGGGCGACACCAAGACCCTGGACGTCCACGTCAAGCGGCTGCGCGCCAAGGTCGAGCCCGACCCGGCCAACCCGCGCTTCATCGTCACCGTGCGGGGCCTGGGCTACAAGTTCGAGGCGGCTGCCTGAGGACGCCGGGGCGACCCTTGTCGACCTGGTGCCCGGTCTACCGGGAGACCGACGTGGTGCCCGGTATGCCGGGAAGCCGCGGCTTTCCGGCTGCGAAACGCGGCGCAGCGGGCACCAGGTCGTGCAGGGCGCATCGGAAGCACCCGGCATACCGCTGCTGGCACAGGAGGCGGTGACGTCAAAGGACCCCCCGAGCCGCGCGGCTCGGGGGGTCCTTTGGCGTCCGGGGGGCCCGGGGTCAGGGGGTCGTGGTGGCGGTCGCCGAGGCCGTGGAGGGCGAAGGGACCGGCAGGCTGTCGGTGACCGACGGCGTGGAGGTGCTCGTCGCGCCGCTCGTCGCCGGCGGGGTGACCGTCTCGTAGTAGCCCTGCGGCAGCAACACCGGCACCTTGACGTTCTGGGCGCCACCCTCGGGGGTGCTCACCTCGATCTGGAGCAGGCCGCCGGGAGCGGTGCCCACCTTGGGCAGCATCGCCGGGCTGGCCGTCGTGCTGGCCGTCGTGCTGCCCTCGAGGCGCGTGCTCGTGCCGGCGGCCGCCTCGATGCTGGCCTGGCCGCCGTTGGCGGTGGCGAAGCTGACGCGGACCGGCTGGGCGCCCTTGTTGACCACGACGCCGGACAGCACGCCGGGCTGGTCCTGGGCGCCGGCGACCACGACGAGGTCGCGGACCTGCACGGTGCCCAGGTCCACCGCCACGCCGTCGGCGGGCTGGTAGGCGAACTGGGTCTGGATCGGGGACTGCGTCTGGCACCCGCTCAGCGCGACCGCACCCGCGGCGACGAGGCCGGCGCTCGCGAGGAGGACCTTGCGGGACATGGACACCTGAGCGGCTCGGGAGGGTCGACGGATCACGGCGCACAGCGTACCGGGGCAGGCCCTGCCGGCTGTCGTCAGGTCATGGCCGCGCGCCCCCGACGCGCGCGCGTAGAGCATGGTGAACGGCTGTCTGTCAAGACCGTCCCGAGAGTCAAAATGCCCCAGTGATGGCCCCTGACCTGCACAAACACGACACGTACTAGTTCGTTCCGGCCATGCCCGCGTGTTACCCTTGAGTCCGCGAAAGGGGAAAACAGCACATGGTTTTCAAGGTCGGCGAAACGGTCGTGTACCCCCACCACGGGGCTGCCCTGATCGAAGAAATCAAGACCCGCACCATCAAGGGCGAGGACAAGCTCTACCTCGTCCTCAAGGTTGCCCAGGGTGACCTCACCATCGAGGTGCCAGCTGAGAACTGCGACCTCGTGGGTGTCCGCGACGTCGTGGGGCAGGATGGCCTCGATCGTGTCTTCGAGGTGCTGCGAGCCCCCCACACCGAGGAGCCGACCAACTGGTCGCGCCGCTACAAGGCCAACCTCGAGAAGCTCGCCTCCGGTGACGTCATCAAGGTCGCCGAGGTCGTGCGCGACCTGTGGCGCCGCGACAAGGACCGCGGCCTGTCCGCGGGTGAGAAGCGGATGCTCGCCAAGGCCCGCCAGATCCTCGTCTCCGAGCTCGCGCTCGCCGAGAAGACCAACGAGGACAAGGCCGAGGCGATCCTCGACGAGGTCCTCGCCTCCTGAGCACCAGCGTCGTCCTCGTCGCCGCCGGTCAGGGCACGAGGCTCGGGGCTGGTGTGCCCAAGGCGTTCGCCCCGCTGCTCGGGGAGCCGTTGTTGCTCCACGCGCTGCGGGGCGTCCTTGCGTGCGGGCAGGTCGACCACGTCGTGGTCGTCGCCCCCTCGACCCACCTCGAGGCTGCCCGTGCGCTGGTCGGCGGTGACGCTCGGGTCGACGTCGTCGCCGGCGGTGCCGACCGCACCGCATCCGTGGCCGCCGGCCTCGCCGCGCTCGGCCCCGACGAGGACGTCGTCCTGGTCCACGACGCCGCCCGCGCGCTGACCCCGGTCGCCGTCTTCGAGCGGGTCGCCGGAGCCGTCCGGGCCGGTCACCCGGCGGTCGTGCCCGGCCTGCCCGTCGTCGACACCGTCAAGGTCGTCGACGAGCGCGGGGTGGTCACGGCGACCCCGGCGCGCGCGCTGCTGCGCGCGATACAGACGCCGCAGGGCTTCTCCCGCGAGGTGCTCGAGCGGGCCCACGCCTCCGGCCTCACCGCCACCGACGACGCCGCGCTGGTCGAGGCGCTCGGGCTGCCCGTGCTCGTCGTCGACGGCGACCCGGCCGCGCTCAAGGTGACCACCCCGGGCGACGTGGCCCGCGCCGAGGCGCTGCTGCAGGATGGCCGGTATGTCGGACAGTGAGCTCCCGCCCCAGGCCCCCGTCGCGCACGTGGTGCTGCCGCGGACCGGGGTCGGCGTCGACGTCCATGCCTTCGCCACGGACGACCGGCCGCTGCACCTCGCCGGGCTGACCTGGCCGGGGGAGCGGGGCATCGAGGGCCACTCCGACGGCGACGTGGTGGCCCACGCGGCGTGCAACGCGCTGTTCTCCGCCGCCGGGCTGGGGGACCTGGGCACCCACTTCGGCACCGACCGGCCGGAGCTGGCCGGCGCCCGCGGGGTCACCCTGCTCGCCGAGGCGGCGCGGATCGTGCGGGAGGCCGGCTTCACCATCGGCAACGTCGCGGTCCAGGTCGTCGGCAACCGGCCCAAGCTCGGCCCGCGCCGGGAGGAGGCGCAGGCGGTGCTGGAGGCCACGCTCGGGGCGCCGGTGTCGCTGGCCGCGGCGACGACCGACGGGCTCGGCTTCACCGGCCGGGGCGAGGGGATCGGAGCCATCGCGACTGCCCTCGTGGTCCCCACCGCCTGACGCCACCTGGTTCTTCCGCCGAGAGGGACGTTTCTCGGGGTTCGGGGCCTCCCGAAACCCCGAGGAACGTCCCTCTCGGCGCACGGTCGACGTGAGGCGGGCCGACGCGCTCACTAGGCTCACGGCGTACCTGCAGTTGCACCATCCCGACCCGCGGAGGAGCCGGCATGCCGAGCACGGTCACAGGAGTCATCGCGCGCAGCAAGGGCGCACCCGTCGAGCTGGTCGACGTGGTGGTGCCCG